>JAIXKT010000021.1 GCA_026932145.1 Bacteroidia bacterium | reverse complement strand
GCTTGCCAAAACAGCATTAGAGAAAAAAGTAGAATCCATAGAAGGTGAATTTAAAGAATCTTTAAATTATGCCCAAAGAATCCAGCGGACTTTATTGCCAACAGTAGAGGAAATTCAGGCACTTTTCCCAAAATCGTATCAAGCGGATGTGCTCTTTCAGCCCAAAGACGTAGTTAGTGGAGATTTTTACTGGGGAACTAAGGTCCATAATAGAACCATCTTTTTTGTGGGAGATGCCACCGGGCACGGAGTATCCGGCTCTTTTATAACCATTCTGGCTACCAATATCTTAGAAAACTTAGCTAAGGAAAAAATGGTTATTCTGCCGGATTTATTGCTCGAAGAACTGCATAAACAACTGCAAATCAAGTTACGCCAAACCGACGAGTCTTCAGAGCGATCTGTTTTAGATTCCTTAGAAGGCTACGCAGTGCTAATAGAAGAAGACAAAGTAACGATAGCTTCTGCCATGCGCCCCATAATTGTTGTTGGTGAAAATGGTTTACAAAACATAGCCGGCACCAGAAAAACAATTGGCGGAAAGCAATTTATGGGGGACGAATACTTTACATCTCACACCATCACGTTAAATTCCGGAGAAGCTATTTATCTGTATTCAGACGGCATTGAAAGCCAAATCGGCGGATATGACGGCCAACAAAAATTTGGAAAATCACAAGTAATAGAGCTAATATCCCAAGCCCATGAACTACCTTTTTCCAAACGTTCGCGAGGTATCTTTAAGAAAATCCAAGACTGGAAAGGCTTCTTTGCAGAGCAAAGTGATGACATCGTATTTGCAGTCATCGAAAAACAATAAATCAGTAACTTAATAAAAACTAAATTTTAATTATGATGGGGCTGAGAAATTAACTTTTCTCAGCCCCATTGTTTTATTGCTATCATTAAATTAATTAACTTTGCCCTCTGTGGTAATACCTTTTTTGCCTTTACAATGTAGGCAACCTAACCTTTGGGGTTGCGAACTAACGTTACAATCTTTAAGTTCCTGCTATGCACCGATAAAGGTATGCTGTTAAATTACATCATATCCTTGTCTATCAAGAATAAATTTTTGGTAGGTATTTTGACCTTAGTTCTAATTATCTATGGGGTTTACGAAGTTACTCAGCTACCCATAGACGCTGTTCCTGATATTACGAACAATCAGGTACAAGTTATTACAGTTGCTCCGGCTTATGGGGCCGGTGATATTGAGAGATTTGTAACTTTTCCGATAGAGCAGGTTTGTAGCAATATCCCTGGAATTGAAGAAATCAGGAGTTTTTCTCGTTTTGGGCTTTCACTATTAACAATTGTTTTTGATGATAAGGTTGATATTTACTGGGCTCGGCAGCAGGTAAGTGAGCGTCTTCAGCAGGTTCAGTCTCAAATTCCGCAGGATATAGGTAAGCCGGAATTAGGCCCCGTTACTACCGGGCTCGGGGAAATCTATCAATATATTGTTCGCCCAAAGGCCGGCTACGAAAACCGGTATTCCGCAACCGACTTACGAACCATACAAGATTGGATAATTAGAAGACAACTGCTTGGTTTAAAGGGTGTAGCAGATATTAGCAGCTTTGGGGGAAAACTAAAACAATATGAAATAGCCATTAACCCGGGCAAGTTGCAGGCATTTCAGCTAACAATTCCGGATATTATTACGGCGGTAGAAAAGAACAACCAAAATACCGGAGGAGCTTATATTGAAAAAGCGAACACCGCACTATTTATCAGAAGTGAAGGTCTCATAAACTCCAAAGAAGAGATAGAAAACATTTTGGTCAAAAAAACCACCGAAAGTGGCGCACCGGTGTTAATCAAGCATATTGCCTCTGTAAAAATTGGTCATGCCGTCCGATACGGTGCGATGTGCTATGACGATAAGGGTGAAGTTACCGGCGCCGTTGTGATGATGCTGAAAGGTGCTAATAGTAATGAAGTTATCAAGATTGTAAAGAATAAAATTGAGGCTATCCAAAAAAGTTTACCGGAAGGCGTAGTAATTGAACCTTTTTTGGATAGAACCAAAATGGTGAATAACGCCATTCACACGGTAACGACCAATTTATTAGAAGGTGCTTTGATTGTGGTTTTTGTCTTAGTGCTGTTTTTAGGCAACCTCCGTGCCAGTATGCTGGTAGCTTCGGTAATCCCGTTATCTATGCTGATAGCCATCATTTTGATGAATTTTTTTGGAGTGAGTGGTAACCTAATGAGTTTGGGAGCGTTAGACTTTGGGCTAATTGTTGATGGAGCTGTGATTATTGTAGAAGCTGTAATGCACCGGCTGAGCCATAGCAAACTCTTTCGTAAAATCCATAAAATATCACAAACAGAAATGGACTCGGAGGTAAATACCGCAGCCTCCGGCATGATGAATAGTGCTGTCTTTGGGCAAATTATCATTCTGGTGGTATATCTACCCATCTTTACCCTGAAAGGAATTGAAGGAAAAATGTTTCAGCCGATGGCGCAAGCAGTAGCTTTCGCTTTGATAGGAGCTTTTTTACTTTCTCTCACCTATATCCCCATGATGAGTGCCGTTTTTTTAAGCAAAAAAATTCAGCACGATAATTTCTCCGATAAATGGATTAAAAAACTCACCAAAATATACCAAAGATTTCTTTTTAAGGCACTTAGATTTCCCAAAACAATCCTAATCAGTTTGAGTTTATTATTGGTAAGTGCGTTGATTATTTTATCATTTTTAGGTGGTGAATTTATCCCTGTGCTGGAAGAGGGTGATTTTGCTATTGAATCACGTGTATTGACGGGTAGCAATTTAAAAACTACCATAGAATATACCCAAAAGATGGCCGGCATTTTAAAAGGACAGTTTCCGGAAGTAGAAAAAATAGTTACCAAAATTGGGAGCGGGGAAATCCCAACCGACCCAATGCCTATGGAATTAGGCGATATGATTGTCATTCTAAAAAACAAAAAAGAATGGACCTCAGCCAAGACCTTTCCGGAATTAGCTGAGAAAATGAGTAAGGCTTTGGAGGCCGTTCCGGGGATTGCAACCGGATTTATGTTTCCGGTTCAGATGCGCTTCAATGAGCTGATGACCGGCGCAAGGCAAGATGTAGTCTGCAAAATTTTTGGCGAAAACTTAGATACCTTAACCAAATATGCAGATAAATTAGGGACTATAGTTAAAACCGTTGAAGGGGCACAAGATATTTATATTGAGCCGATTACCGGAGTTCCCCAAATTGTTATAGACTATAATCGAGCCATTATCGCGCAGTATAATCTGAATATTGAAGATATTAACAAAATCATCAAGACTGCCTTTGCCGGCCAGATTACCGGTACTGTGTTTGAAGAAGAGCGTCGTTTTGACCTCGTGGTGCGCTTAGATGCCTCTTTCAGAAGCAATGTAGCCGATATTCAAAATTTACTGATTCCAATTTCCGCTACCAGCCAAATTCCGTTGTATCAATTAGCTGATGTTCAGGTAAAATCAGGCCCTAATCAAATACAACGCGAAAACACCCAACGAAGAATTGTTGTAGGTTTTAATGTACGCGGAAGAGATGTCCAGAGTATTGTAGAAGAGCTTCAACAAAAAGTGGAAAGTCAAATTCGTTTTCCGGCTGGTTATCATGTTACGTATGGCGGTTCTTTTGAAAATTTACAGGAAGCTCAAAAAAGATTATCTATTGCTGTACCGGTTTCTTTATTACTGATTTTTATGATTTTATACTTTGCTTTTCATTCTTTTAAGCAAGGAATATTGATTTACACCGCCATACCGTTATCTGCTATTGGTGGTATTTATTCGTTAGCCTTACGGGGTATGCCTTTCAGTATCAGTGCCGGAATTGGATTTATTGCGCTCTTTGGGGTAGCTGTTTTGAACGGGATTGTATTGATAGCAGAGTTTAATAAGCTGAAAAAAAGTGGTTTACAGAATATTTATCGAATAGTTGTTGTTGGTACGTCGTTACGGATACGTCCGGTTTTGATGACGGCTTGTGTAGCTTCGCTGGGTTTTTTACCTATGGCGTTGAGCAACGGTGCGGGTGCTGAGGTTCAACGGCCTCTTGCTACAGTCGTTATCGGCGGACTTGTGGTAGCTACTTTTCTGACCCTTTTTGTTTTACCTATTTTATATGTCCTTTCAGAAAGGAAAACATCCGTACACATTCCGCCTAAGGCCGCATTATTGATGCTTTTCGGATTTTTCGTTTTTCCTGCATTTTCGCAGCAGATTACCTTGCCGGAAGCCATTCAGATGGCTATTTCCCAAAACCAAGTTATCCAAAAACAGGGACTGCAAACAGAATACCATAAACAACTTACAAAATCTGCCGTAAACCTTCCGCAAACAGAGTTATCCGGAGAATTTGGGCAAGTTAACAGCATCTTTTTCGATACCCGACTGAACGTTTCACAGTCATTTAACAACCCGGCTTACTATCACTATTACTCCCAACAATTAAAATCCGAATACTTAGCGGCATCTTTGGGCTATAAAATAACCCAAGCCAAAGTCATTCAATTAGTTTCTGAGCAGTTTTACCACATATTGATACTGAAAGAGAAGAAAAAAGTGATCCAAAAATGTGATAGTTTGTTTTCAATATTTACCGAAAAAGCTACGCTGCGGTTTAACACTGGAGAAACAAACTTACTGGAAAAAATATTTGCAGAAACTCAATATGCAAAAGTTAAAATACAGCTTCAACAAATTGATGCAGATTTAGAAACAAGTAACCTTCAATTTCAACTACTACTCAATTCAGATAAGCTCTTGGAGCCTACTGATACCTCATTAATGATTCCATTTGCTAATAATGAATTAGATTCAGCCAATTTAGATTCACATTTGACGTTGCAGTTTTCAGAACAAACTATGAATACCAGCCAAAAAGGTTATTTAGTAGAAAAATCAAAATTATTTCCCAATTTGACCGTAGGTTATTTTAACCAGAGTTTACGCGGCATGGGTGCAGACGACCGTTTATACAACGCCTCTACCCGTTTTCATGGATTCCAAGTAGGCGTAGCCTTCCCGCTATTCAGAACGGCTGTAAAAGCACACATAAAAGCTGCCAAAACCCAAGTACTAATAAGTGAAAATGAACTATTTACCCAGAAAAAAATATTAAATACGGAGTTTCGAAACGCCAAAAAACAATATCAAACTAATCTGGAAATAGCACGATATTATAAAAAAACACAGCTTCCGAACATGAGCCAAATCCTGAATACCGCAAGCCAACAATATTCAGCCGGCGAAATTGATTATTTACAATGGGTTATATTAGCCAACCAAGCCTTTCAAATTCAATATGATTATTTAGAAATAATCGAAAAATTAAACCAAAGCATTTCAGAAATTCATTATTTAATTACAAAATGAACTTTTTTCGCCTCTTAGCTATCGGACTAATCATAACCTCCTGCGGAAAAGAGAATAATGATTCTACTCAGCAAAAGCCTGCGCTATCCCAAAATACTGTTATGCTTACGGATTCCCAGTCCAAAACTTTCTCGATAACCACAAATCTTCCCGAAAATAGAAAAATATCAAAGGTGATTAAGGTTACCGGAAAAGTTGATGTCTCTCCCCAAAAACTGGTTTCAATAAGCGTTCCTTTGGGCGGATACCTAAAATCTATCTCATTATTTCCCGGCGCTCACGTAAAAAAAGGAGAAATAATCGCAACCTTAGAAGATGTTCAATACATTCAACTGCAACAAGATTATTTAATCACCAAAGCTAAATTAGAGCTTGCTGACGCAGAATATAAAAGGCAAAAAGGCCTGAACGAAAATAAAGCAAGTAGTGATAAGATTTTACAGCAAGCCAAAGCGGAATACCAATCTTTAAGGATAACTTTGTATGCTTTGGCAGAAAAGCTGAGGCTACTCCAGATTAACCCTCAAAGCCTTGACGAGCAAAATATCTCCCGTAGTATTGTACTGCGTGCCCCTTTCAACGCCCTCGTATCCAAAGTGAGTGTTAATGCCGGAAAATACGTTAGCCCCTCAGACATTTTATTTGAGCTGATAGACCCCAACGATATACACCTGAATATCAGTGTTTTTGAAAAAGATTTATTGCAAATCTCAGCCGGGCAAAAACTGATAGCTTATTCCAACAGCAATCCGAATAAAAAATATTCCTGTAAGATTATGCTGATAAATCGCAGCATTTCATCAGACCAAACTGCTGAAGTCCATGCATTATTTGATAGCTATTCAGAAGATTTAGTTCCCGGAATGTATATGAATGCCGATATTTTATTACAAGACAAAGATGCCTATGTAGTACCGGAGCGCGCCGTAGTCTCTTTTGAAAGTAAAAATTATGTATTTGTGGAAAAACAAAAACTAACCTTTGAAATGACCGAGGTAACCACCGGAGAAACCGAAAACGGCTGGATAGAAATCACCAACCCACAAATGACAAGCAAAAAAATAGTTTGGGAAGGTGCTTATACACTACTAATGACCCTTAAAAACACCGCTACAGAAGAATAAAGTAGCCTACAAGTAAATTCAACCCTAAATGATAAAATCTTTTTTGAGGCGGATTAAAATAGATTTTATCAACAGTGCCCTAAATCAACATTCTAAACAACCTCTAAAATATTGATTTTAAATAGATTAAACATAATAAATCAGCAGTATAGGTTGTTTTTACAAATATTTAATTTTCAATACGCTATAAGCTATTTAGAATTCTTATTGTTAGTGAAGGATTATTTATATAAAAAATTAGCATTAATTAAAATTGTTGTATTTTTGCAGGCTCGGAACAGTCTATAAAAATAGTATATTAATAAGACAAATATTTATAGCTGATTACAATTTTTGAATAATATGAAAAACCTTCGTTTAAGGCACATTGGGGTGATGATCTTGGTGCTAAAGTTACTGTTAGTTGTGTATATGTTGGCCAAAATACTACCTCAGGCATTAGACCCCAGTTTTTCGTTTGACACCAGTTTCTACTGGTTTGTGCTGGCCGGAATAATAGCCCAGACGATAGATGCTACCTTAGGGATGGGTTATGGTGTAAGTTGCTCAACATTATTATTATCTTTAGGCATTCCGCCGAGGGTTGCAACCGCTTCGGTACATACTTCGGCTGTTTTTACTGCCGGTGTTTCCGGTTTAGCACATTTACGATTTAATAATATTGATAAGCAGCTATTTGTTAGGCTTGTTTTTACCGGAGTTTTAGGTGCCGTTGCGGGAGCATACCTGATTTCTAATGTTATTGATGGCCACATTATTAAACCCTATATTTCCGGCTACCTTTTAATATTAGGCTGTGTGATTGTGTATAAAGGTTCTCAAAAGAAAGCACGTGAGAATAAAGAAGTAAAACGAGCCGAATTATTAGCTTTGGTTGGCGGTTTTTTAGACGCTATTGGCGGCGGAGGCTGGGGACCTATCGTTACCTCTAACATTATCAATCAGGGCAAAAACCCCAGACACGCCATTGGCACAGTTAATACAGCCGAATTTTTTGTCGCCTTCTTCGGAACCGGAATATTTTTATTTTTTGTGGGTATTGATAGTTGGCAAGTTATCTTAGGGCTAATGCTTGGAGGTGTCCTTGCAGCACCAATTGGCGCATTCCTGACCAGCAAAACAGATAAACTAAAAAAAGAAACAATGATGATTGTTGTCGGAAGTTTTATCATCCTAATCTCCGCTTATACAATTTACAAATCACTTCATTAAATTAATGAAACTAAGTAACTTGTATTATTTTTCAGTACAGATAAGTTATGAAACTTTACAGAATAAGAGATTAAAAAAAACAGTAAACTAAAGTTACAAATTAATTTTTTTAGAAATTTACAAAATGTATCAAACAGCAGCAGTTTTTGTTGAAGATTGGCAAAAAGAGCGAGAAGAAACCGCTAAGTTATTTAAGTGCCTAACTAATAGTTCATTACACACACACATTTCGGGATATAACAAGACAGCAGGAAAACTTGCTTGGCATATCACGCAAACCCTAACGGAGTTAGGCTCCAAACTACAGATTTTCTCAACGGATGCCTTAGAGGGCGTAAAATGCCCTGCCACTGTTGATGAAATGGTCTCTATTTATCAACAATTTTCAGAAAAAATAGCAACAATCGTATCCGGCTGGGATACTGCATTTTTACATGAAGAAATAGCAATTTATGGCATGAAAGCTACCCGAAGCCAGTGCTTAGTAATGATGGTAAAACACGAAATACACCACCGCGCCCAATTAACCGTGTTGATTCGGCAGCTTGGCCTAAAACCTATCGGCATCTATGGCCCTACCGAAGAAGAATGGGCAAACTACAAACAAAATCCACCAGAATAACTTCCCCAAAATATTAAACTGTGATTATCAAGGCACAAATAATTCACAATATCTTATTTAAACAGAATAAGTGCCTCTGGAAATATTAACGTAAAGAATACGATACAAGATACAACAAAGCAGTAATTTCGCAGGCATATTAGAAATGCAATGAAATCGTTGCAGGATTTGCTTTATCGGGTTCCTATTATTGAAGTGTTTGGTTCTACCAACCAGCAGGTTTCCCAGATTTGCCAAGATTCTCGATTAGTGCACCCAAAAGACGTATTTGTAGCTGTTAAGGGAGAACATACTGACGGGCATCAACATATTAGCGCTGCATTAAACGCCGGAGCATCTGTTATCGTTTGTGAACATATTCCGGCTGATATTCTTCCAGAGATTACCTACGTACGTGTATCTGACTCCGCCCGAAGCTTAGCTGTTTTAGCTGCCAACTTTTATGAAAATCCAGCCCAAAAACTAAAAATCATCGGCGTTACCGGAACCAACGGCAAAACAACCGTTGCCACAATACTCCACCAATTGATGCTTGAACTCGGTGTTGGAGCAGGGCTTATCTCAACTGTTTGTATCAAAATCAATGAGCAGAAATTGCCGGCTTCCCACACAACACCGGATGCCTTGCAGTTGCATTACTATTTCAATGAAATGCTAATTGCCGGCTGTAGTTATTGTTTTATGGAAGTAAGCTCTCATGCCTTAGTGCAACAACGGACTGCCGGAATACCGTTTACCGGAGCATTATTCACAAACATCACGCATGACCACTTAGATTACCACCAAACTTTTCAACAATACATTGGAGCTAAACAGCTTTTATTTAATGGGTTAAGCAAAGGCTCTTTTGCTATCACAAATATTGATGATAAAAACGGGCTGATAATGGTTCAGAATACCGGTGCCAGAGTTTTAAAATATGCCTTGCACCGTCCAGCTGATTACACCGCCAAAATCATTGAAAAACTATTGCATGGATTGCATCTGTATTTAGATGGCAAAGACTCTTGGTTTAAACTAACCGGAACTTTTAACGCTTACAATTTACTGTGTGCTTATGCAACTGCTTGTGAATTAGGATTTAATAAAGATGAAATATTATTGGGATTAAGTAAAGTAACGGGAGCACCCGGTAGATTTCAGATACATATCTCGCCAAACAACCGCATCGGAATTGTAGATTATGCGCACACGCCAGACGCATTACAAAATGTTTTGGAAACCATCAAAGAACTGAATCATCATAGCGGTAAAATTATCGTAGTTGTGGGCTGCGGTGGCGATAGAGACAACGAAAAACGCCCTAAGATGGGTAAAATAGCCTCTTATTTTGCTGATTTAGCGATATTTACCTCAGATAACCCCCGTAGCGAACCCGCCGACAAAATCCTCCAAATGATGCTAACCGGTGTTCCGTATGCACAAAAAAGCAAAGTTCAGCTTATCGAAAACAGAAAATCAGCTATCGAAACAGCCGTAACTCTCGCAGAACCAAACGACATCATCTTAGTAGCCGGAAAAGGCCATGAAACCTACCAAGAAATTCAAGGAACAAAATATCCATTTGATGACTTTAAAATTATCCAAGAAATACTCAAATAATGCTGTATTATCTCTTAGACTGGCTGCGAGAAACTTATGACCCGGTGGGCTTCGGCGTATTTCAATACCTAACATTTAGGTCTGTCTTAGCTGCCATATTTTCACTGCTTCTTTCCTTATTAGTTGGGAAAAAAATCATTCTTTTTTTAAAGAAAAAGCTAATTGGGGAGCAAATTCGCTCCGAAGGCCCTCAAAGCCATAAACCAAAGGCCGGAACGCCCACTATGGGGGGAATCATCCTCATAATTGCCATCGTTATTCCCACATTACTGTGGGCGGATATTCAAAATGCCTACATCGTTGTTATCCTAACCGCTACTCTGTGGATGGGGATTGTGGGTTTTACCGATGATTATATCAAGGTTTTTTTGAAAAATAAAGATGGCCTTAAAGCCAAATTTAAGCTAATGGGTCAGATACTTTTAGGGCTAATCGTGGGAGTAGTGATGGTAACGCACCCTGATTTCCGATCCTCTAAAATCAGAATACGTTCTGACAACACCATAAAACCAAACTTATACCTCAAAAAAATCGGATTTCAGAAAAATGATAAACTGATTAAAGTGGACGGCGAAGATTTTCATGCTGAAAAATATATCCAATCAAAACAAAATTTTATTTTTTGGGAATATACTTTGGAACGAAATAACGGTCAAAGTATCCCTATTTTAAAAACAATTTCAGTACCGACTGAAGAGCGTGCCCGAACTGCTGCCGAACTGTTTGGAAGTAAAGACGAGACTTTTATGACCGAAACAAGTGTTCCTTTTTTTAAAAACTTTTCTTTTAACTATACTTATTTTGCTTTTTGGGAAAATGAACCCGGTTGGGGAACAAAAATAATTTACATTTTAGTAGCTATTTTTATTATTACGGCAGTTTCTAACGGTGCTAATATCACTGACGGTTTAGATGGTTTAGCCGCAGGCGTTACAGCCATCGTTACTGTAATACTGGGAATATTTGCCTATTGTTCCGGTAATGCCGTGATAGCCAGCTATTTGAATATTGCTTTTATTCCCCAAAGTGGTGAACTTTTAGTATTTACAGCTGCCATGATAGGCGCTTGTGTCGGCTTTTTATGGTATAACGCTTATCCGGCACAGATTTTTATGGGAGATACCGGCAGTTTAGCATTAGGATCTGCCGTTGCTGTACTCGCTCTGATGGTAAAAAAAGAACTCCTATTGCCCCTAATCTGCGGAGTCTATTTTGTTGAAAATCTATCCGTTATGCTTCAAGTTGCTTATTTTAAATATACAAAAAAGAAATACGGCGTAGGAAAACGAATCCTCAAAATGTCCCCCCTGCATCACCACTTTGAGTTAGAAGGAATGCATGAATCTAAAATCGTAACCCGATTTTGGATTATCACAATCATTCTCGGAATATTAACTTTTGCTACCCTCAAGCTACGATAGTTTCATAAAGCATTTACTATAATGCAATTCCAAAATATCTCCGAAGTAACAAATTATTTATACAACAAGTTACCCTACTTTTCTCGGGACGGTAAAGCCGCCTATAAAACAGACATCGGTAATATCACCGCACTGTGTAGCGCATTGGGAAATCCTCATACAAAATTTAAAACCATTCACATCGCCGGAACAAACGGAAAAGGATCTACATCACACCTGCTTGCAGCTATACTCCAAAGTACAAACTGCTTTAAAGTTGGGCTTTACACCTCTCCTCACCTACTTCGGTTCACTGAGCGCATCAAAATTAACGGCTGTGAAATACCAGAAAATTATGTAATTAATTTTTTATCAAATAATTACAGCTTAATTGAAAAAATCAACCCCAGTTTTTTTGAAGTTACCGTTGCCTTAGCTTTTAGCTGGTTTGCTGACCAAAAAGTAGCTATTGCAGTTATCGAAGTTGGATTAGGCGGGCGGTTAGATTCCACCAATATCATTACTCCATTGCTTTCTATCATCACCAATATTTCTTGGGATCATCAAGATTTACTGGGTAATACCTTAGCTCAAATTGCATTTGAGAAAGCCGGAATTATAAAACCTCATGTTCCTTGTGTTATCGGAGAAAACCAACCGGAATCAATGCCGGTTTTTGAGAAAGTTGCATACGAAGTAATGGCCCCATTAGTTGACGCACAAAGTATTGGGGAAGTAATTTATTGCGATCCAGATTGGATTTGGAAGCCGATAAACCAAGCAGAAGTTAGATTTTCTGCTTCCTTAAAAGGTTATTATCAGCGTTATAATTTTCGTACGGTGTTAGCTGCCGTAAAAACGCTGCAAAATATTGGCTTCACTATACCGAATTTTGCAATCTGGGATGGAATGGCCAATGTTAATACACTGACGGGATTACGCGGCAGATGGGATCAAATTTACACTAACCCAACAGTAATCATAGATGTTGGCCACAATAAAGCCGGTATCTTAGAAATTATCGCACAAATGAACCATTTGACTGCCGTTAAAAACTGGCATATCGTTTGGGGAATGGTGGGAGACAAAGAAGTGCTGCCTGTATTAGAACAATTACCTAAAAACGCCGCTTATTACTGGTGTGCAGCACAATCTCACAGGAGCCTTCCGGTCAGTAAATTGGTAGAGATAACAGGCCGGTTAAATCTAAGTGGTAAAGGGTTTCAATCCGTTGCAGAAGCATTGCAAGTTGCTATGCAGCAATCACTTCCTAATGATGTTGTCTTAGTAACCGGAAGCACCTTTGTTGTTTCAGAAGCATTAACCTTTATTGAAGCCCAAAAATAGTTCGTTATTCAGCAAAAAACAGCTTCAATAATAAGTAGGCAAGTAAAAAGTGGGTTTCTGTGATTAATTTTGCGCCGTAATGTCCCGATTTTTAATAGTAGGTTTAGGAAATATTGGTGCAGAGTATGCAAAAACCCGCCACAATGTAGGTTTTATGGCTGTGGATATGTGGGTGCACCAACGCCAAGAGGCTTGGACACAAGATAAAGCCGCATACTCCGCTCAATTTACCTATCGAGGAAAAAGTGTAGTCGTGATTAAACCGGTTACTTATATGAATTTAAGTGGAAAAGCCGTGCAAACTCACCTAACACTTCACCGAATCCCAACAGAGCAATGTTTAATTATTGCAGATGACTTAGCTCTCCCCTTTGGTTCGATAAGGGTTCGCTCCAAAGGAAGCCACGCCGGCCATAATGGCTTCCGAAATATTCAAGAAGTATTACAAACAGAAAACTTCCCAAGACTTAGAATCGGCATTGGAGATAGTTTTTCTAAAGGAAAACAAACTGATTTTGTGTTAGGTGAATTTTCCAATTCGGAACAAAGTGATTTACAAACAACCATTTTACCTGCTTGTTGTGTAGCTATCGAAGATTTTATTTTTCGGGGAATTCAGGAAACGATGACCAGAGCCAATAAAAACCTGCTTACTAAATAAAACTACTGATGCGCACAGTACAGTTTAAACGAAAGGAAGTTGAAATAGATTGGATTTTAGTCTGTTTATATTCAATATTTGTGATTTTTGGCTGGCTAAATATCTATTCGGTATCTAAGCCCGTTGAAGGGGTTAGCTGGTTTAGTCTTGAAACTTATTACGGAAGGCAGCTGCTTTTTATTGCAGTATCAGCATTTGTTTCGTTGATTATTTTGGCTATTAAAACATCGCTTTTAAACACCCTCAGCTACTGGCTATATGGCATCACGATTTTATTGTTACTATTAGTAACTTTTACCGGTGAAACCGTACATGGTGCCAAGTCGTGGTTTATGGTTGGCGGTTTTGGCGTTCAGCCGTCAGAGTTTGCCAAAATCACCACTATTATGGCTTTAAGCCAATATATGTCTCATTATAGTTTTTCTTTGGATAAACCCTTACAACGAATAATTGCTATTGGGATTATTTTGCTACCGATGTTATTAACTGTTTTGCAGCATGATACCGGCAGCGCATTGGTTTTTACCAGCTTAATTTTTATTTTTTATCGGGAAGGGCTTTCGATTGGATATTTAATATTTGGTTTTTGGGCGATATTTTTTGCTGTTCTTTCTTTATTGGTAACTAAAATTTGGGTTTTAGGTGTATTGCTGTTTATGGTATTGGGCAGTTATTTCTTTTTAAATCAACGTAAAAATTTATGGTTGCACATTGCCGGATTTATTTTTTACGGAGTTTGGGTTATCGGGATAGATTGGGTTGTTGGGAATGTGCTTGAATCACATCAGCAAAGCCGGATTCAGGCATTAATTAACCCCAATAGTGACCCTCTTGGTGTTGGCTGGAACGTTACACAATCTAAAATAGCCATTGGATCTGGCGGAAGCTTAGGAAAAGGCTTTTTGAATGGCACCCAAACAAAATTTGACTTTGTGCCAGAACAACATACTGACTTTATTTTTTGCACCATCGGTGAAGAATATGGCTGGGTCGGTACTACGATTTTGATATTATTGTTTTTTGTGTTTTTATACCAAATTGTAAATATTGCAGAAACAGCCAAAACGAAATATGCTCGTATCTACGGCTATGGTGTAGCGTCTATTTTTCTGTATCATTATGCAATTAACATTGGTATGACCATTGGCTTGGCTCCGGTGATCGGGATTCCGTTACCTTTTTTTAGTTATGGTGGGTCTTCCATGATTTCTTTTTCTATAATGCTGGCTATCTTGCTGAATCATTATGCGAATCGCGTCAATATCTTAGAGTCATTCAGCTACTAAAATGATTTTTGCACTACGTCTTTAATTTTGGCCTTATAGAAAGTGTCCATGCTTGAATGGTTTGCCAGCGGGCTGTAATGGTTTCTAAGAGCAAGCATCCTGCGGCTATCCATATAAAATATTTCCAGAGGGGTGTTCCTTCTTGTTGCTGGCTTACGTATTCACGGATTTGGTCAGGTGAACCACCCATAACTCGAACCCCAGAAATACCGACATCCCGTAAAAAAGTAGTTAATTCATTAGAAGTTACGTTGGCTAACTTTGATTCACGGTCGCTGCTGTTAAATGATATTTTTTCTAACAAACTGTCTTTTAACCACAATTGGTAATTTCCCGGAACAAGTTGTAATTCATCAAAGCGTAAGTTAAGTGTCTGATTTTGGAAAAATTGTTGTGGAATCCATTCAGAACCGGCCTCATTTTTAATTTTAACAATATCTTCTCTTTTGAGTTGTAGTTTATGAGGTGCAGCTTCCCCCAACACATAGCTCAGTTGTGGGTGTGCCGTCTGGGTCATTAGCATCGAAAGCCGATGAATTATGGGTGCAAAAACGCTTTTAAGCGGAAAGTCATTGTAAATCAAGTCCGGAAAAGTAGTAAAGACAAAAACCTGACCATTCTGATATTTGATTTCTTGTAGCACAATCGCTGATAGGTTGGTTTGCAAGATAGTGCCTTGTATGCCTTCTTTGCCGGGTTCATATTGCCAAAGATGTGAAATTGTGGGGCTATCAAAAACAGATTTAGCAGTTGTTTTTTGAAAGATTCCCTCAAACACAGGATGTTGTAAATCAGGAGTTTTGATAGCTTGAGGTGATCCGTAGTGGACATTGGTGATAAATTTTCCGCCATGAACAGTCGCTAACAGTTGGTTTATTCCGGTGGGTTCTTGCTTCATCGGTGGGAAAATCAGCAATCCGCCACCGTTTTCCGTAAAAGAAACTAAGCGTTCCTGCACACCGGCAGAAAGTTCGGTTACACCGGCTAAAACGATTCCCTGCACTTGCTCCAAACTCTTTGTAGGCAGTTCTTTTTCTGAAATAAATTTAATTGAAAATTGTGGCAGTAAATGTTCATACACATAGCGCAGGTAGCGGGCATTTTCGTCGCCACCGGCAACAAACAAAATATTACCCCGTTCCGGCACCCAAAAAGAGGCATAACGGGTATTGTCAAACTCTATCGGGCTATCGTCTAAGGTTAATTTTGCCGAAATCCAGCCGGCTTGTGCCGGTGTAAATGACAAAACGGCTTTTTTCTGCTCATTTGCCTGAATAGACTCAGACGAAACCGCAGCCGCCTTTCCTGCCACCTCTAAGTGTAACGTTAAGTTCTGAATTTCTTGGTCAGAGTCATTATTTAAGGTAATATCCAAATCTATCGGCTTCCCTACTTCTAAAATTCTTTTATTTAGTTGAATATCAGAAATATAAACATTTGGGTTCTTCGTTTTGCCTAATGTAACATAGCTAACGGAAATATCGTTTGGAATTATTAGTGCTGTTTTGGTTGTATCACCCAGAATGGTAGAGCGCTGAAAGTCAGAAAAAAAATACACTTGCCGAACCGGATTCCGTGATGCAGCAAAGAGATCCGCTAAACGAGTTAAAATACTTAGATGACTGATGCCGGATTCTTGGTTGTTAATATCCTGAATTTGCTTAATTGCCTCATTCTGAGTAGTAAAAGTATTTTGAAAACGCAAATGAGATAGTACCTGAACCTGAAATTCATCTCCGGCAGGGTATGACTTAACCAACTCTGTAGCTAAATATTTAGCTTGTTGCAGTAAATTTCCGCCTGCATCGGAAGCCGTCATGCTATAGGAATCATCCACAATAACCACAATAGACCGACTTTGATTTAAGGCAGCAGTATCTTGTTGATTAACAATAACGGGGTTGGCAAATGCGACCACAACTGCCGCAATAGCTAATAAGCGAAAAAGCAATAGAAGATAACGCTGCAATGTTGTTCTGCGGATGATTCTGGTCTGAACCTCCCGAACAAGTGCTACATTACTAAATAGAACAGACTTAGGCTTCCAAAAATTAAAAAAGTGGACAATTATTGGAATTGCTAAGGCTAATAGTCCCCAAAAAGCTACGGAGTTAAAAAACAACATAGTTTACACAAAAACCATTAGAACTGTTGGCCGATAATGAACTGGAAGGGTTGTTTCGGAGCACCATAAGATTCATCAAAAGCGAAGCCGTAATCTACACCGAGTAAGCCAAATATGGGTAGGAATACACGAATTCCGAAACCTGCCGATCTACGTAAACTCGTTGGATTGTAGTTTTTAAAACCATTCCATGCGTTTCCGGCTTCTGCAAAAGCTAATAACCATACTGTGGCAGATTGCTCTAATGTCAATGGCTGGCGAATTTCAAGGGTAAATTTGTTGAATATATTAGCAGAAGTTGGGTCATAAAAGGTATTATAGCCACGCAACCCAACGAGTTCACGCCCAAAAAGACCGCCAAAACCCTGCCAACCTGCACCCCCCATAATAAACTGACCAAAAGGAGAAACACCCTTGCTCTTGTCATATAAGCCAATAAAGCCCGTCCGAAACTTAGCATTAATGACCATATTTTTATACAGTTTTAAGAACCAAGAAGCGTCAAACTTCCACTTATGAAATTCGGTTAGCCCTAAAGCTTTTTCTTTACCTTGTAATATCAGCCCCCAGGGAGGTGTAGCTTCTATTGATAAGGAAATTTGTGAACCACTTCTGGGATAAATGGGTGCATCTATGCTTGTACGGTCAAAAGTTTGGCGTAAAGAGAGTAAATTGTACTGTCCGTCTCCAGCTCCAATAAAGGCACCGGCATTTCGTAAACTAAAATTCTGGTAGTTAATTGAAGTATAGGAGCGAAAATAATCATCTGGAAATTTCAGCCGTCTTCCTAAATCAACGCTGGTTCCAAATATAGCCATTCTATAACCGGCTAATGTTGGCGATCGCTGCATAGAATAGTTAAAGGATACCCCAAAAGAGTTTGGCTTCTTACCGCCGAACCAAGGCTCCATAAATGAAATGCCATAATTCTGGAAATTCACGCCGTTTAGCTGAATACTCAAACTAAGCCGTTGGCCGTGCCCGGAGGGCAATGGCCGCCATTGGCCACGCTGAAACATCTTTTTCGTAGAAAAATTATTGAACGTAAGCCCGATAGTCCCAATAAAACCTCCTGCTAAAACATTTCCTAAGGTATCCCTGATTCTCCCCGTCCAGCCACCTTGAAATTGCAATTGGTCTGAAGGACGCTCTTCCACAACGTATTTCAAATCAACAAGTCCCTTGGTTGGGTCGGGAATTGGAATAACGTTCATTTTTTCTTGGTTAAAATAACCTAATGCTAACAATTCTCGCTGGCTACGAATAAGGTCTGAACGGCTGAATTTATCCCCCGGTAATGTTCTTAACTCCCTGATTATCACATAATCAGCCGTTTTGGTATTACCCTCTACATAAACTTTGTTAATTGTAGCCTGTGGGCCTTCGTAAACCTTAATTTCAATATCAATGGAATCACCTTCTACCAGTATCTCGGTAGGGTCTGCACGGAAAAACAAATATCCGTCATCTAAATACAACGAACTAATGTCTGTACCATTCGGGTCCATAGATAATTTTTTATCAAGCTGCGCTTGATTGTAAATATCTCCCCGCCTAATATTCAGTAGAGACAGCAAATAATCTGAATTATACTTATTATTTCCGATAAAAGTTATGTTTCGGAAATAATATTGTTTTCCTTCTAAGACGTTGATTTTTATATCTACTATTTTTTCATTTCGTTGAATTACGGTATCTGAAATGAGTTGTGCATCTCTGTAACCTCTTGAATTATAGAACGCTACTATTTTAGCTTTATCTTCATTAAAATTTCCTTTGATAAATTTTGAACGTGCCCAGATGCGATAAAAGCGTTTTTCTTTGGTATTTTTAAACCGTTTTTTTAACTTTCCATCATCTATATCGGTATTTCCGTCAATTTCTATATGCCCTACTTTAACTCTTGGGCCTTTATTAATAGCGATTTCAATATTAGCAGCATTAGTAGAGCCTGCTTCTGGCTTTTCAGTTATTTTAACAGCTACATTGTAGTACCCTTTTTCTTGGAAAAAGTTTTTGATAGTTCTGGTGGCGGTTCTTTTTTTGGGTTCTGTGAGAATCGTTCCGCGTATAAATTTAATTTTTTCCCGAAGATCATCTGCTTGGCTGCGCGTGATACCGGAAAAACTAAACCGAGAAATACGTGGCCGTTCTGATAACTTAATAATCAAAGATAAATCATCACCCTCTATTTTTCCAATATTAATTTGTATATCTGAAAAGATTTGCTGCTTCCAGAGTTTTTCAATAGCTTGAGCTACTTCCTGGCCGGGAATGGTAATTTTAGAACCGATAGTTAGCCCTGAAATTTGTATAATAGCTTGATTATCATTGTATTGATTGCCTTCAATAGATATATCGGTTAAAGTATATGTTTTTTCTGTATTTTGGGCAAGCAATTGGGTATTTGCCAAAGCCCAGGCTAAAAATATTAATACAAAATAGTTAAAAATGGTGTTCATTTTTTTGAGAGGAGATAAATTCGCCCGGATAATTGTTGTTGAGGGTATCATCGGTTAGCAATTTCAGGGTTTAAGTTGTTCACTGGTTTTTCCGAAACGGCGTTCTCTTTGCTGAAAGTCCAAAATAGCTTCAAATAGGTCTTTTCGGCGAAAATCTGGCCAGAGTTTTGGAGTAATGTATATTTCAGCATAAGCTATTTCCCAAAGTAAGAAATTACTGATTCTATATTCGCCACTGGTTCGGATTAAAAGTTCCGGATCTGGAAGAAAATGTGTTGATAACTGGCTGGAAATCAATTCTGTGGTAATATTTTCGGGAGTATATCTTCCGTTAGCTACTTCTTGGGCAATTCGCTTTAGGGAAGTTGTAATATCTTGCCGTGCGCCATAGCTCAGCGCAAGCGTTAGTGTTAATTTGTTATAGGATGCTGTTTGCTCCATAACTTCTGTAAGTTCTTGCTGGCATTTTGGGGGTAAATCTGCGATATTCCCGATGCTTCGCAGGCGCACTTGGTTTTCGTGGAAGGTTTTATGCTCTTTGCGGAGGCTTGATACTAAGAGTTCCATTAGTGCATTCACTTCATATTTGGGGCGGCTCCAATTTTCGGTAGAAAAAGCAAACAACGTAAGGTATGGAACTCCTGCTTCGATAGCACCTTCTATAACATCACGTACAGCCGTTAAGGCTGCGTTATGCCCAAAAGCACGGATATTTCCTAATTTTTTTGCCCAGCGACCGTTCCCATCCATGATAATAGCAATATGTCTGGGCACTTTGTCAGCGCGGATTCCCAACGGCAGATGACTCATGGGCAATAATAGATCAGGCTGAATCTACTGGTTATAGTTTAAATTTTATACGGCCGGTTCTTTACGAAAGAGCTCATTAAAACGTTTTTCAGTTCTGCTTTTCCAATTTCCTTTGTGGTAAGCATATCCGGCAAGGATTGGGAAAGCTAAGGTGGCTTCAGCATACACCATTTGTTCATGCACTACATCTACTTTTCCCCAAGAGCAAGCCTCTTTGAGTGTTGAGCCGGAGAGCGCGCCGTCCCGCTCGTCTGCAACGGTAATTTGAATAGCATATTTGTGCATTGGGCAATCTTGTTCTAAGATTTCGGTTGCAACTACTACATCCTGAACAAAGTTTTTAGGAACTCCGCCACCAATCATCAAAATACCTGATTCACGTGCATGTAGCTTAGTCTGAGTAAGTTCTAAAAAGTCTGCCGCAGAATCTATGGTTACTTTGGGGCCTTTTGTATGATATTGATGATGGATTAAGCCGAAACCGGCAGAACAATCTGAAAAAGCGGGGACAAAAATCGGCACTCCTTTTTGGTAGCAGCGATATACGATTGAATTTTCTCGTGAGTCTCTATATTCTTCGTGGGTGTCTAAATAACGTCCCATTTCTTCTATAAATTCACGGGAGGAATATGGGCGTCTCTCCAAAGACTCGCATATCTTCCCTATCGTTTCATCACAAATACGTAGCTCTTCTTCATCAATATAAGTGTCATAAATACGGTCAATCCAAAGTTCCCGAAGTTCTTTATCATCAACAAATTGACTTCCTTTATAATGAAAAAAACCAAGTGCTTCAAAGAAATCTTGATCTACAATGTTTGCTCCCGTAGATACGATTCCATCAACCATATTATTATTGACGAGATCTAAAATTACTTGTTTTAATCCAGCACTGATAAGTGAACCAGCCAAAGTCAAATAAACGGCACAAGGAGAATCTGCCTGCATTTTATCAAAAATTTGGGCAGCACGGCTTAGATTTCTTGCTTGGAATGCCATATCTCCAAAGGAATCTACCAATGGTACAATTTGGCTATATTCCTTTATATCAATGTGTTTAACTTTGTGTTGTAATAAATCTGCTTTATTCATGGTGCAAGCTATCAGGGCGCGAAGTTACAAAAAATATCTATACGTATGCCTTTATGGTAGCTAAGAAAGAAAATCAATCAATACCCTGCCAAAAATATATTTAACCGAATAAAGAAATCATAAAATACTTAAAATAAGATATTTAAGTATTTTATTTTAGGTAGTTGCTATTTATTTTTAAATTCTGCCAATGCCTAAATAGTTACTTTTGCTTTCAAATTGGAGGTTTGAAGTTTATCATGCCGGAGTTTATCCATGAAAAAAAAATCTTTACGTTATATGAAGTAACACAAAGTATTCAGCGAACTCTCACTGACCGTTATAGCAGTTCTTTTTGGGTAAAAGCAGAAATGAATAAGCTAAACTTTTACCGTTATACAGGGCATTGCTACCCGGAATTAGTTGAAAAACAAGCAGGTAAGGTTATTGCGCAATTACGTGCAATTCTTTGGAAAGAAGATTATCTTCGGATAAACAATCAGTTTTTGGATATTTTGCAAGAACCTCTTAAAGAGGGAATTAAGATTTTATTTTTAGCAAAAATCACTTATGATTCTGTTTATGGGCTTTCGTTGCGGATTTTAGATATTGACCCGACTTACACTTTGGGGGATTTGGAGGCAGAAAAAATGCGCGCTATCCAAAAACTACAATCTATTGGTATTTTTTCCCAGAACAAGCGTTTGCAGATCCCTATATTACCTCAACGGATAGCGGTTATTTCGGTAGAAACAAGCAAAGGATACGCAGATTTTTTGAATGTTTTAGAGCATAATTCGTGGGGATACGCTTTTTCTATGACTCTATTTCCGGCGGTTTTACAAGGTGAACGTGCCATAGCAGATATTACAAGCCAGATTTTGCGGATTCAAAAACTGAAAGAAAATTTTGATATAATAGCTATTGTGCGCGGGGGCGGAAGCGATATTGGGCTTTCTATTTTTAATCATTTTAATTTAGCCCAAGTAATTGCGCTATGCCCAATACCAATTTTTACCGGCATCGGGCACTCTACGAATGAAACTGTTGCTGAAATGGTTGCCTTTCATAATGCCATTACGCCAACCAAATTGGCTGAATTTCTGATTCAGCAGTTTCACAATGCTGCTATCCCACTCCAAAAAATAACTGAAAAATTAGCCCTGATTTCAAAACGGAAAATACAGGAAACTTATTCTGTATTTTATCTACACACACAAAACTTCCAAAATTTAACCCAAAATAAGCTGTTTCAGGCAAATACCGAAATATCGCACATCCGCAAACAACTGCATAAAACTTGCTTATTTGTCTTAGATAAGTCTAATAATCATCTAAAAAACGTTCCCCCCAAAATTCTTTTTTTTAAAAATGCCTTGTTCAACTTATTGAGGCAAAATCTGCAAAATCTGCAAAATAATACCGAAAAAGAAATTCAGCAAGGGTTACAAAAGCATGGTAATGAATTAGTTGTTATTACAAAACACTTTAATTTTGTTTTTAATACTACTATTCGTGCGCAGAGGAAACAGCAAAATGAGCTTTTTTTGCGCTTAAATTCTGCTGTACGAACTTTATTTAAGGAAAAAGAACGTTCTATTTCAGAAGTAGAAAAGTTGGTTATTTGGTCAGATCCGGTTCAAATTTTAAAAAAGGGATTTTCTTTGACCCTTAAAAATGGCCGCATTGTGTCCAGTATTTCCCAACTTAACCCAAATGACGAGATTCAGACAGTGTTAGCAGACGGAACCTTAATAAGTGTTGTCAGAGAAATTCAACAACTTGAAAATGAATAATTTAGATAAAAATATAACCTACACAGAAGCTTTTAATGAGCTGCAAACAATTGTAGCAGAGATTGAACAAGGGGAAATTTCGATAGATGAACTCTCTCAAAAGACAAAGCGAGCTGCTTTACTAATTCGCATTTGCAAGCAAAAACTGCGTACTACCGAAGAAGATGTGAATAATATCTTGAAAGAAATAGCTGACGAAACAAAGGAAGCGTAAAATCAATGTGGATTTTTATCCAAAAAGACGATGGCCAGCACTAAAACGAGCAAGACAGATATACACGTACCCATAACAATCAAGAGCCGTTGTGGGCGAGATATGTAGTGAGGAACACTTGCCTGCTGGTATATGTTTAGTATTGTAGGAAATGCTTTTAAGTGAATTTCTATTCGTTCTTTTTCGCGCTCTAATAAAGCTATTTCTCCGTCAACGATATACAGGCGGCGTTCTAAGCTCACTAAATTATCATAAATCTGATGGGCTTCGGGAGAATCTACCATACCAGGGAGTGTTTTTTTCATATAATCTTCACTGCCAAGTTCTGTATGATAAATCTTATACCGCTTTCTGATACCTGCCAATGTGTCTAAAATGGCTTGTTTTTGCTCTTTTAATTCGGCTAATGTGGGCTGTATTGCCAAAATGCTCGTTTTGCGGCCGGCAAAAGTTTCTAACAAACTATCTAAATATGTTACCAAAAAATTAGCTGTTGCAGCGGCTTGGGTAGAGTCAATATTAAAGACGGATACGACAATTGAAGAGGCTGGAGTTGTGCGAACGTCTATATCTCCGTCAAAAACGCCTTCTATTATTTTGTCTTGCTTATCTAACGGATAATGAGAAAGCCCAAATTGTTGTATCCATTGAAATTTTTCGGATACCGCCTTTCGGGCAGAAGCTGCTGTTAAAATAGCAACACATCTATCAGCGTCGTCATTTCCGCCAATTCCAAAGCCTACCTGTTGGCTTTCCTTGAAGTTCAACTGTTTGATACTGGCAAAGTTAGGCGGGATAAATTCTGCTGATGCTTTGTATTTGGGGGTAACAAACCAAGGGAGCGAAAATATAACCGCTAATAATGCGCTAATAAGCACGGTAACTATTACGTATTTCCTACGAAACCAAACGCGCAGCCATGCCTCTTGTAGTGTTAGCGGAGGATTATTAGACATCCAAAATGAAACAGCCGCAAAACTATAAAAGCTACTGATACAATTCTAATATATCTGTAAATTTTTATTGCCTTCAGCCCCAAAACCCACCGAACTTGCTTTTTGTTTAAGCTATAATCTTTATTTTGAAACTTATTTATCCCTTTATTTAACAGTTTTCTATCTTTGCGGTTGGTTTTTTAATTTTACTTTTACTATAAATGCGCTTATATTTTTTTTTCGTAGCAACCATACTACTACTTTTTTCAACCGGTTGTACAGAAAAAGACCTTGTATCTGTTACGCCTAAAACAATGGTTCAATGGGCTACTGAGTTGGTTCAAAATACCCCTCCTGCGCAAAATATTTATACAGCCAACACGTCCGTTGTAGCATGGAAGGATCTTGCCGGAGCCGGAGAATATACCTGCAATGCAGACCATAGCGGACTACTAACTGCTTTGTTAAAAGTTACTTATAACTATAACAGCTTTGATCTTCAAACATGGCTTGGTTCAGCTCTACCAAGCGGTACAGACTATTTTCAGGCAATTGAACATAAAGATCGCTTTAAGCGATTCTCTTATATTAAAGATATACACCCAAACACCGTTATCGCGATTCACAATGCTGATTCTGTTGCAACTTTTAACCACATCATGATAGTAACGCTTGTGCCGGAAGAAATAACCCCAATTGCACCGATTGTTGGAAATACCCGCCAGTGGAGTATTCGAGTAGTAGATTCCAGCCTTTTGCCACATTCTAACGATACTCGATGCGATACTTGTTCCGGTCTTGGGGCAGGAACCGCTCGGCTATACACCGACATGAATGGAGTGGTCGTAGGGTATTCTTGGTCATTATCCCCTAACTCTACGGTATATTCCGGAAGCCAGCACCACTTAGCTATTGGGGATTTTGTGCAATAAAACTTATTTTACTTGCACACATAAGTTCTAAAATTACATAACTTTGTATATGGTTTTTCGCTCCATACTGCTTAGCAGTTTATTAGGTTTATTATTGTTTAGCTGTAATTGCAAAAAAGATCCGGATGTTCCGGTGGGTTTATCGGCATCCGAAATAAAAGCTGGCTTACGCGAAACTATTGTCATTGGGTCAGATTCTGTCATCAGCCGTTTAGGGCACTATCAGGGATTTGCAGCCGGAAGTCTCACACAAATACCTTTTCCACAGCAAGATAGCGCATTGGTTTCTATTATGAACCAAACAGAGGCCGGAGTAGCTAAAATGCAGGAATTAGAATACTTAATGAACCGTTCTGCAGAACGTTCTGTAAAAGCATTATTCCCGATAATAAAGCAAGCTACTGATAATTGGGATATTACAGATCCACAAAAAATTTTATACGGAAACCCAACGGACGCAACACGGTTTTTTAAAATGGCTTCCTATGAAATGGTTTATCAAAACTTTCATGGAATTGTGGCACAGGAACTACAATCCAGCTTAGCTACATTGCGTTGGAACGAATTAGTAGAAACTTATCTTAAAGTCCCCAACACACCAACTATTCAAACACAGTTAGATAACTATGTTACTAACAAGATTTTAGAGATTATATTCAATCGTTTAGCACAAGAAGAAAGTTATATCAGAACTATTCCCAAAGCACAGGTAACTCCGTTATTGCAAAGAATATACAGATTTGCATAACTATTGTTTATATTTGGCTTAAAATTTGCTATCTTTGGGTTGTTTTTTATTAGAATTTATGAAAAGAATCATTCTTTTTTACGTAGCATTATTAATGTCCGTAAGTGTTTTTGCCCAGAAAAGTAAAGAGCCGGGCATACATTTTTTTCAAGGCTCTTGGAGCGAATTACTTGCGGAAGCCAAAAAGGCCAAAAAAGGCTTTTTTGTAGATTTTTTTGCGGTTTGGTGCGGCCCTTGCAAAATGATGTCATCTACCACTTTCAAAGATGAAGATGTAGGCAACTTTGTGAGTAAGAATATGTTAGCCTATAAGTTAGATGCTGAGAAAGGTGAAGGCCCCGGACTTCAGAATAAATACAGAGTGAGAGCATACCCAACCGTAGTTTTCTTTGACTCAGAAGGGAACGAAATTGGGCGCGAAATTGGTATGCTGGATAAAACTGGTTTTTTACAGGTTTTGGAAAAATATCTCCCAAATATGAAACCCAAAGGAAAATCTTCTTCACGATTAGAAGATTATCAGCGACTAAAAGAAAAAGTAGCACCCGTTATTGAAGACAAAATCGGGATGAATCCGGCAACTAAGTCTGCCAAGCTAAAAGCCGCCGAGTATGGTAAGTTTTGGAATGAAGTAGATTTTGATGCCCTGATGGCAGAAAGCCAAAAACAGCTGCCTCCAAACCAACTATGGATATTAGAAGCAACTTATTACGGAAATTCGCGACAATATGAGAAGTTAACGGAAATCATTAACCCGCTTTTTGAAAGTGAAAAACTAAGCGCAGACCAATTACATTGGTCTGTGCTTTTTTACATGAATAGCGACCAGATTTCCCCAATAACAATGCGCTGGATTAACCAAGCCATCCGAATGGAACCAGACCCTGAAAAATATGACACCAAAGCCTTCTTGCTGTTTCAAAACCAACGCTACGAAGATGCCGCAGAAGCTATTAAAGAATCCCTAAAATTGGCCAAAAAAGAATCTATTTCCCGAGAAAGCTCCGAAATCCTAAATGCACTCATAACAGCTAAACTTTAACCCCTAAACTTGGAATAAAATTTGCACTACATCTACACAACTAAACCCAAAATGAATAATCATAAGTTGCAGATAACTAAGCTCTTGTTTTTGGCAGGGTTTATATTTTCAACCTTAAATCTTTTGGCCAAACCATCCGAAAAAACCCGCCCTGACTCCGCCTCCCGCAAAGTCAGGCAGGATGCTTTTGTAGAAGGAGAACGTCTTACTTATCGAGTTCATTATGGCTGGCTTAATGCCGGAGAAGCAAGTTTTGAAGTACACAAAAAAAGTATTCTGCATAACGGACGCGAATGTTACCAATTATTAGGAAGTGGCCGGTCTGCCTCTTCTTTTGACTGGTTCTTCCGTGTTCGTGATTACTATACAACTTATGTAGATAAGCAAACACTCCTCCCGCTTTACTATATCCGAAAAGTAGAAGAAGGCGGCTATAAATTTAGTGATACCGTATCTTTCGATTTCAGTACCAAAACAGTCAAAAGTACCCGAAAAACAACCGCTATTCCCATAAATATTCAGGATGTATTAAGTGCCTTATACTATGCACGTTGCTTAGATTTTGAAAACGCTTTATCTGGTGATGTTTTCAAAATCCCTATATTCTTAGATGACGAAATTTATGATTTAGGCGTAAAAGTTATCGGAAAAGAAAAACTTAAATTGGGAAATGCCGTATTTAACACCATTAAACTACAACCGCTCTTGGTTGAAGGCCGCGTTTTTAAAGAATCTAATACTATGGAAATATGGGTTTCCGATGATGAAAATAAAATCCCCCTAAAAGTAAAATCCCCTGTAATCGTGGGTTCAGTAGAAGCAGACCTAAAAAACTATTCTAACTTACGCAACCCGTTCACCTCAAAAGTTAAGTGATGAAGCTATTACGTTTTTGTTCGTTCATAGTAGGCTTATATGCAGGTATTTTGCGGGCTGACTATATCCTTATTCCGATGGATAATACGCAAACAGACCACCTAAAAGCATACGGTGCTGCCTATTGGATTATCGCTCATGGTATAGAAGTAGATTGGCTACTAAATTATCGCGGCGGAAGTTTTATGTTTAAATATAGCCAAGTATTTGAAAATGAACTAACAATACGAGGGATTAGCTATGATCGAATTCCAGATGCCAAATCCACTCAAATTCTCTCTTTAATAGCTTCCGAGAATAACAATATGGATGCCGTGAAGTTAGAGAAGACCCCAAAGATAGCTGTATATTCCCCAAAGTCCAAACTACCTTGGGATGATGCCGTAACCTTAGTGCTTACCTATGCCGAAATACCTTATGACATCGTATATGACGCAGAAGTAATGGATGGAAAATTAGCCGAATACGATTGGTTACACCTTCATCATGAGGATTTTACCGGACAATACGGAAAGTTCTGGGCATCTTTTCACACACAAGCATGGTATCAAAATGACGTGATGGAAAATGAAGCTATCGCTAAAAAATATGGCTATACCAAAGTATCTCAATTAAAATTAGCGGTAGCAAAAAGAATTCGGGATTATGTAGAAAAAGGTGGCTTTTTATTTGCAATGTGCTCTGCAACAGATTCTTATGATATTGCTCTCTGCGCAGAGGGTTTAGACATCTGCGATGTAATGTATGACGGAGACCCGCAAGACCCCAATGCACAATCCAAATTAGATTTTACCCGTGGGTTTGCCTTCCAAAACTTTACCTTAGAAAAAAATCCAGTCATCTATGAATATTCAAATATAGATACCTCTCCTTACCGAATGGTTCCTCAGGATATAGATTATTTCTCATTATTTGAATTTTCAGCTAAATGGGATCCGGTTCCTACGATGCTTTGCCAAAACCATAACCTCACCGTTAAAGGATTTATGGGGCAAACCACAGCATTTAACAAAAAGTTTATTAAGCCGGATGTTTTGGTAATGGGTGAGTTTAAGGCATTTAGCGAAGCCAGATATATGCACGGAAATTATGGACGCGGTATGTGGACGTTTTATGGCGGGCATGACCCCGAAGATTATCAGCATTTTGTAGGGGATGAGCATACCGACCTTTCACTCCATAAAAATTCTCCGGGATACCGGCTTATCCTAAATAACGTCCTTTTTCCGGCTGCGAAAAAGAAAAAACAAAAAACCTAAATCCATTTTGATATTTACTGAAAACCATAAAATACAAACGGTGAATTTTAATCAAAATTCACCGTTTAGCTATTCGTAGGATTTTGCTTCTATCAAAAGAATTCATTTTTAGATTGGGCATCCACCACAGCTATTGAAATCATATTGACAATTTCACGGATAGAACTTCCCATTTGTAAAATATGTACTGGCTTGTTTAGCCCCAATAGAACCGGCCCTATTGCTTCAATGCCTCCAATTTCTTGAATTAGTTTATAGGCAATATTTGCAGAAGTTAAATCTGGGAATATAAACGTATTGGCTCCGGTAGCTGCCAGTTCTGAAAACGGAAAAAATTCCTGCAATAAATCTGTCCGTAAGGCGAAGTTAGCTTGGATTTCACCGTCTAAGATTAGCTTAGGGTGTCTTTGTTTTAAGATTTGGGTTGCCTGCTGGATTTTTTCGGACGTAGAATCTCTATTGCTGCCAAAATTAGAATAAGAAAGCAGTGCTACACGGGGCTGGGCGTTGAAGAAACGAACTGCTCTTACAGTAAGCTCCGTGATTTCAACTAATTGGTCTGCAGTTGGTTGCTTATTAAAGGTGGTGTCGGCAAAGAAGAAAAGACCTCGTTTGGTATTGAGAACATACAAGCCAGCCAATGTTTTTACAAGAGGTTCTTTTCCAATGACTTCTAATGCCGGGCGTATTGCTACCGGATAGCTGTTGTTCAGGCCGGTTATTAATGCATCGGCCATTCCGGTTTCGACCATCATGAGGCCAAAATAATCTGGATTTTGCATCAGGTTTCGGGCTTCAATAAGCCGAATTCCTCTTCGCTGTCTTTTTTCAAAATATAGATTTGCAAAATATTCCCTTTGCTCATGGGCTGGCTCTGGGTCAATAATTTCTACGTCAGCGAGGTCAATTTCAAATTCTTGTATTTTTGCGCGGATTTTAGCCTTATTTCCAATCAAAATAGGCTGTGCAACTCCTTCATCAATAGCTATTTGAGCTGCTTTTAGTATTTTGTAAGAATCTGCTTCCGGCAGAATGATTCTTTTGGGGGTTTGCTGTGCTTTCAGTACAATTGAGCGGATAAAGCCTTTGTTCAGCCCGAGCCTGCCTTCTAATTGTTCTTTATAGTTTTCCCAATTTTCGATGGGTTTTGAGGCAACATTTGTTTTTATAGCAGCTTTAGCCACAGCCGAAGATACTGCCCAGAGTAAACGGGTATCCATTGGTTTGGGAATAAGATATTCCGAGCCAAAAACTAAGCTATGTTTATTGTAAATGCTGGATATGGATTCAGGGACGGGTTCATGGGCTAATGCAGCGATGGCTCGTGCGGCAGCCATTTTCATTTCTTCGTTAATGGCAGTAGCCCTAACGTCTAATGCACCTCGAAATATGTAGGGAAAACCCAATACATTGTTTACCTGATTTGGATAATCTGAGCGTCCGGTAGCCATGATGATGTCGTTACGGGTTTCCATAGCTACAGGATAGGCAATTTCGGGATCTGGGTTAGCTAAGGCAAAAACAATTGGGTTTTTGCTCATGGATAGTAGCATTTCCGGTGTAACTAAATTAGCAGAAGATAGCCCCACAAAGACATCGGCATTTTTCATAGCTTCTGCTAATGTGGTTATTTCGGTACGGTCAGTAGCATACAGAGATTTTACGGAGTCAAGGTTTGGGCGGCTTTTATGGATTACGCCGGTTTTATCTACCATCACAATATTTTGCTTTGAGACCCCTAATGAGACATAAAAGTTAGCACACGCAATAGCTGCGGCTCCTGCTCCGCTAACAACCATTTGAATCTGGCTGATGTCTTTTTGGGCTATTTCTAACGCATTTATCAATGCTGCACCGGAAATAATCGCTGTACCGTGTTGATCATCGTGCATAACCGGTATGCGTAGTATCTCTTTCAGTTTTTTCTCGATGATAAAACACTCAGGAGATTTAATGTCCTCAAGGTTAATGGCTCCAAAAGAAGGCTCTAAGCTGGCTATTATGCGGATAAGTTCTTCGGGGTCAGTGGCGTTTATCTCTATATCTAAACCGTCAATATCTGCATATTTTTTTAGGAGGACGGCTTTTCCTTCCATAACCGGTTTGGCGGCTTCCGGACCAATGTTTCCTAAACCTAAAACGGCAGTTCCGTTACTGATAACAGCAACAATATTTCCTTTTGCCGTGTAGTCATAAACCTTAGAAACGTCTTCGGCAATTTCTAAGCAAGGATAAGCTACCCCGGGTGAATATGCTAATGATAAATCCCGAATCGAAGAAACTGGTTTTGAAGGAATAATTTCTATTTTTCCGTTTTTATCTCCTTGGTGGTATGCCAATGCATCCTCTTTGCGAATATTCATAACTGACAAAATTAAGCGGTTTTAATTAACTTTAATGTTTTTGCACTAAAAATTTTCGGAATAAATCTGGTTGTTTATACCTATATGATTGTGTATTTCGCAATATCAAGCCTTCAAATTATTCAAATCAGTAGTTTTATTATCAAATTGAATTACTTAAAAAGGCCATCCAGAAAACGGGATGGCCTTTTTAAGTATAGGGTTACTGTGTTTTTTAGAAACTTACATTTACTGTAATTTGTTTTTGGGCGTAATTACCGGAGCATATTGTGATGATAGCTGTTCCGGGTGCAGCAGCGGCTATAAATCCGTTGCTATCTACAGTACAAGTAACTGCGTTATCAGAGCTATAGCGCAGTTCTGGATTCGTTACTGGGTTGCCAAGTGCGTCTAAGGCTGCAACAGTCAATTGTTTTGAGGGGTTAGAAGTTACACTTAGGTTGATTGTGTTTCCTTCGGCTACTGTTATTGAGGCAACAGCCGGATTGCCGCTACCGCAATCATCACCAGCCTGAACGCCAACCATAACCATTGCACCTCCCGCAGTGTATTCTTTGCCTGTTACGTAGCAAACTACGGTAGAAGCGTTTCCTTGTATAGCATCTGTTTTTACAGTAACTAAGCCGGTAGAAGAAACCGTTCCGATATTAAGTATGTCAAAGCCGGCAGGGAAAGTAGGTAATTCCCATGTTAGGGGTACTCCGGAAAGAACTGTATTTGTTTTGGCGTTATAAACTTTAGCTGTGAATTGTTTGGTTTTTCCGGGAGCTACTGAGGCATAAAATGGCTCTATAACAACCATTGTATCTGGATATACTTCTAAATAAGCTTCTCCTATCACCCCTTTGGCAATAGCCTGAATGGTAACTTCTCCCATTCCCACACAAGTAACAAGGCCGTTTGGATCTATGGTAGCTACAGAGCTATTGGTCGTTTTCCATGTAAATGTTTCTGTAACTTGTTGATTGTTACCATTAAATGCTTTTGCTGTAAATTGTTTTGTATCTCCTTTAAAGGCAGATGCGCTTCCGGGAGTTACTTGAACCCTCACTACTGGAAGAGTTACTTCTGGAACGCCTACCACAAGCACTGGTACTAATACTACTGGGTCTCCGTCATATTGAGCTTTAACAGTAATTGTAGCTGTTCCGGGAGCTACCGCCTTGAATGCTCCTGAAGCAGAAACCGTAGCTACTGATGATTTATCTATAGAGTAGGTGAATTTATTGGATGCTAAGGGGCCGGTTCCGGTGTATAAGAAAGATTCAAATTGCAGTTCAAAACCGGGATCGCACAAAATAGCTGCGGGTCCAACGGTAAATAGCGGTGTTCCGGCAATTTGTAGTGGTACAGAAGCAGTATATTCACGCCCCTCTAAATTTACCTTTGCTGTGATAGTTGTTTGGCCAATACCTTTTGCCGTTACTACCCCCGAAGCTGAAATATCAGCCACACTGGTAGTGCTTGAACTCCACGTAACACTTGTTGCTGCCGAAGATACGCCGCTTTCGTTAATTACGCGAGCAGTGTAGGTAAATGACTGGTCAGGAAGGATAGTTTTAGCACCATTCTCAATCTGTAAAAGATATTTTCCTTTCCCTTGTGAAGAACCACCATTTGGGTTGTCATTGTCTTTTTTACAGCCCACTAACGTTGCTCCGAATACAAACGAAGCCAGCACTAAAAAGTGCCATAACCGATGAAAAGTTATTCCTTTTTGCATATAGTTTAAAAAAAAGTATTTCTCAATTATCAATATTAATGCCAAAATTAGTTTTTTCTGTTGAAAAAACATATAAAGTAATTGAAAACTTATTCTAATCCGTTGTTAATTAGATTATTTAAAAATCAAAAACTATAATAAGGTTTAATTGTTATCTTCATTATTTGATTTTTAATTAGTTTTTGGGTTAAAAAAACAAATCATTATCTATAAAAATCAAAAAAAAAATAATTTGGCACTCAAGACTAAAATATTCAGTGATGAAGTATGCACATTATTACTAATTTTGCGGGCAATTGAGAAACCTAAGAATACGTAATCCATTAAACTTAAAATATGTTATCACCTAATACGCTTATCTATAAATTTTTGTTAGCGGTTTTTTTGGTTTTCGGGGGCAATCTTATTGCGCAATCACCAGCTAATAATGCGGAAAAAGACAAAAAAACACCCACTACTACTGCTAACCAAAAAGATTCTAAGGCTGCCAGCCCTGCCGTAAATAGCCCCCCTGTTACTTACAATACTTGGTTAATCGGGATTCATGGAGGAGTTACGAACTTTTGGGGAGATATTCGGAACTATGACTTTGGGCAAATTCCACCTTTCTTCAGTAAAGAAGATACTAAGTCGAAATCTGAGTTTCAATGGGGAGCGGGAGCAATGGTTCAAAAAAATATTTCTTCTATGTTTGGCGTAAGATTATCCGGAACTTACGGTAGGCTATCGGGAACTATTACAGTATCTAAAACCCCAAAAACACGCCACTATTTCTTAGCTAATTTTTGGGATGCCTCTCTAAATGGGGTTATTTATTTAAGTAACATCCATTTTAATCCCAACAAAGAGTACAAAAACAGAAAAGCATTGATTTACGCAACATTAGGTGTTGGTACTATTGGTTTTTCAGGGAAGTATCGGAAAGTTTCTAATGACTCTTTACTGCTCAGTTATGGGAGCTATATTCGCCCAATTCTTCCTATCGGCTTAGGAATCAAATATCCGGTAAGCATGAAATCTGATATAGGGTTAGAGTTTTCGTATCGCCCTGCAATTACAGACAAAATAGACGGCTACGAAGCAAAAGGATCTGGTAATGATAGTTATTCATATCTTAATTTAAATTATACCTACTATTTTGGTAGAGGTGACCAAAATATTGATAGAGTTCATCCGTTTGCAGATAATAACGACAAGGTTAATAGTATGGAGGCAACCATCGCAAATATGCGTAAAGATAAAGACAAAGATGGCGTTCCAGATTATTTAGACCAAGACAACAACACCCCTCCCGGTACTATTGTTGGGCCACGCGGTGTTCCAGTTGATGTTGACGGAGACGGCGTAAATGATGCTTATGATATGGATTTAACTACCCCAAAAGGCGACCCGGTAGATAAATATGGAGTCTCTACCAAAGATTCTGACGGAGACGGAGTGCCAGACCATAGAGACCAAGAGCCTAATTCACCCCCCAATGCAATTGTTAATTTCAAAGGACAAAGCGTAACCGGCACAACCCCAACAGCAAATAATGCAGGTAACAACAATACAACCGTTATCAACAAATATTCCGGTAGTAATCTTTTCTTAAATGTAGTTTATTTTGACTTTAATGACTATACTGTTAAAGGTGATTTTTACCCACAGATTGCCGAAGTAGCAAACCTATTGAAAACAACTCCGGAGCTTAGAGTAAATTTATCCGGCCATACTGATATTGTAGGCTCAGAAGCTACAAACCAAAAATTATCTCAAATCAGAGCAGACGCAGTAGCTAAAATCTTAACTGATGTTTATGGTATTCCAGCCAATAAAATTAAAACACAATCATTTGGAAAATCCAAACCATTGTCAGTCAATAAAATGAAAGCCGTACAAGCAACTAACCGTCGGGTAGAAATTCGTATTTCTTTGGACAAAGAGTAATTTATCCTGACATTTTGATTCTAAAAAACTCTGCCTAATGTACTTTTTAGGCAGAGTTTTTTTAATTATCCGTAGTTTTGCCTTTAATATGAACTATCCGTTTAATTCAGAACAAATTGCTGCCTTTCAGAATCAACGTTTTGCAGCTCTTGAAGTTATACATAAGAAGAATGTTTTGTACATTACCCTAAACCGGCCGGAAGTTAAAAACGCTATTAATTCCGTAATGATGTCCGAGTTAGCTTATTCTATGGCGTATGCCCACTACACTCCGGAAGTTTGGGCAGTTGTTTTAAGCGCAAATGGAGATACTTTTTGCTCCGGTATGGATTTAAGAAGCATCGGCAAAACAACTCATTCTGATGAATCTACCATACCTTTAGTGGACGAAACAGTAGTAATCGCCTCTTTGTTTCAAAACTTACATAAACCGGTTATTACCAAAGTACAGGGAAATGTGTATGCCGGAGGCTTCTTATTAGTGGGTTCAAGTACCTATGTTATTGCTACTGAAAAAACTACATTTACATTACCTGAAGTAAAACGAGGTATATTTCCCTTTCAGGTACTCGGGGTTTTGTTAAATTTAATGCCGCCCAAACGTGCCCTTGAACTATGCCTATGGGGAAGAGCAATTTCGGCAACAGAGGCTTACAGTTTAAATATCATAGATAGCATTGTTTCCATAGAAAACATTGATAACCATACTGATACCTTATTAAACTCATTGTTACAGAACTCTCCCACAGCTATACGGCACGGAATGCAAGCCATGCAGGCAATGCGTGGTGTATCTTATGAAGAGCAACAAATTTGGCTCAAAAATCAGCTATCCCAACTACTGCAAACCCAAGATGCCAAAGAGGGAATACAGGCTTTTCTGCAAAAAAGATCCCCTATCTGGACAGGATTATGATTTATCTTGAAAAAATCAGAACTAATTAAATTATTGTTTTTTCTATGTTTTTTTTTCCTTGATTTGCATAATGAACAAGCGTATTCTGACAGGTAGGCCAGATGAGCGTACCCTAAATTTTGCTGAACGTTTATACTTTCCGGAGATATTCAAAGGAATGTGGTACACCTTTAAACACATGTTTAAGCCTACATACACATTAGAGTATCCGGAAGAGAAGCCCGTTTTGGGAGCAGAATTTCGCGGTAGGCCGGTATTAGTGGCCGAAAACAATAAAGAACGGTGTGTTGCCTGTGGACTTTGTGCCCGAGTTTGCCCCCCCTTAGCAATATCTATGCAAGCTGCCGAAACAGATGACCCTAAAGAAAGATACCCCATAACATTTGAAATCAATATGTTACGCTGTATCTATTGTGGCTTTTGTGAAGAAGTTTGCCCAGAAGAAGCCATCGTTATGTCTAACAACTATGACATAAACTTTGCGGAGAGATCCGAGGCTATCTTTGATAAAGCCAAATTACTCACCGAAAAATCTCAATTGACTAACCGTCTTCAATGGTTAGCTCAAAAAAGAAACCCTGACTTTGGAGTTGTGTTTAACTTTTTAGTAAACAACAACCGCCATAGTATTAGAAACCGAGCGTCCCTTTAATCTAAAAATTAAACTACTGAGCAATTCGTAATTCAGAAACTTAAGTTACATTTGCATCTCGTTTTGTTCGTTAGATAACTATCTTTACAGAGAACCTAAGATTATGAAATCTTTGCTAAGAGTATCCAAATTCACTTGTTTTACAGTTATTGGCTTAGGCTTTTGGGCTTGCCAGAAGCCGGACTATCGCTCATGCTTTATTCCATCAGCAACAAATATAAAAGTACGCCAAGAGGTTAGTTTTACCAATTGTTCTGATTATGATAAAGGCTTTGATGATTGTACTTGGTATTTTGGAGATGGAAAAGTGCAAAATTCTGTTGGAACCTTGACCGTTACCCACAAATATTTGGAAGCAGGAAAATACAAGGTTCGCCTTGTTATCGGTGAAAAAGATAATATTAGCGAAAAAACAGAAATTATTACCGTAACGGATTAATTTTTTATTGATTATTATTACTTTTGCTACAAGATTACACGCATAAATCCATAAAGTTATCACACACAAACACACACAATATTCATGAAACGTACATATTTAGCACTCGCCATAGTGCTTGCTATCGGGTCGCATAGTTGTAAAAGTTTTAAAGGGGCAACAGTTACCGTAACGCCTAACCCTTTAGAAGTTCACGCTGATTCCGTTAAATTTTCCGTAAAAGCCAATATTCCGGCAAAATCCGGTATCAAAAAAGGCGGTATTTATACCGGAGAACTCGTCATTAAAAACGGAGCTAACACATTCACACTCAATAAAATTAATGTTCCCTACGAAAAATATCCCAATATCAAAAAAGAGGGAGCCAGCCTCTCTACCAGCGGAGAAACCGCCTTTAACGACAAAATGGACGGCGGAAACTTAATTGCTGTAAATAAATATAGCCGCAAAAAGAAAAACGTTGATTTACCGGATCTCACCTTAGCACCTTGCTGTATCACTACTTCTCGCTTAGTATATGAAAATGACCAATTTTTAATGACTAAGCATAGCTATGTTAAAGAAGTTCCGCTTACCTTAACAGCCGTATTTCAATTTCCTCGTGATGTCTTTGCTATACAGCCCACAGAGTTTGACAAGTCTGAAATCCGTAATATCGGAGATTTTATTTCCAAACGCTTTCCGGCTACCAGCATTACCGTTGTAGGTTTTGCTTCCCCCGAAGGGCCTTTTAAAAGAAATCAAATGCTTTCCGTAAATCGCTCTAAAGAGGTCGTAAAATGGCTAACCGACCAGCTAAAAAATTATGGATATTCCGCTTATTTAGATTCAACTTTCTTTAAAATATCCACTACTTCAGAGGATTGGGACGGGTTTAAGGCAAATTTACGCTCAATGCCTTTCTCCGAAGATGTAAAAAGCCAGATTATCGAAATTGCCTCAGCCGGCTATGATGAAGACCTTAAAGAGAAGAAAATCATGGCTTTAGTTGGTGGCTACAAAAATGTAGAGGAAATTTTAGCTCCGTTACGCCGCGCCACCATTCGCTTAGAAGGCTACGAACCCAGACGCACTGATGCACAAATAGATTCCATTTCTGCTATCTTTGCTAACGGCGGAAACAAAGGTACACTTCGCGAAATCTTCCAAAAAGAAGAATGGCTTTATGCTGCCTCCCGCATTACCAATAACACGGCTCGCCGCGATATGCTCAAAGAATTTACCCAAGCCTACAAAGAAGAGTATCGCGCCTTTAACGACTTAGGAGTTCTTTACCTAAAAGAAAGAAATACCGAAGAAGGCTTTAACGCACTAAGCGAAGCGAACCGACTGAGCGCAAACAACTATATTGTTCAAAACAATTTAGGCGTTGCCTATAAAAACAAGAAAAATATCGCTGAAGCCAAAAAACTATACGAAAATTCATTATCCGGTACATCAACACCTGAGGCACAATTTAACTATGGCGTAATCTTAGAAAAGAAAGCTATGTATTCTGCTGCTACTGAGCGTTTTGGAAACTCTCGTTCTTTGGGAGGTGCGTTATACAATTCAGGATTATGTAAACTCCTAATGGGTGATTTTGCCGGCGCAAAAACAGATTTAGAAACAGCTATTCGCGAAGACCAAACTCAAGCATTATACTATTATGTACTCGCTATCGTAGGTGTGCGTACAGGTGCCAGCGACATAATGGCTGTTAATTTAAAGAAAGCTGCTACCTTAGACTCAAAATTCGGAACCAAAGCTCGTAATGACTTAGAATTCCGTAAACAATGGGAAAGTGCAGAATTTAAAGCCGCAGTAGGAAACTAATTCCATTCTTTTAACCTTTAAAATAGCTGGATAATATCATGTCCAGCTATTTTTTTCTGCCAAAATTTTTTAAAAAACTTGTTTTTTAGCTCGAAAAAAACAATAACTTTGTTCACCTGACAGAGAATCTGTTCGTGATACTTCCTATGATAAGCCAAGCAGTTCAGGATATAGACATACATAAGACCCTCAAGCAATTTTTTGGGTACGACTTTTTTCGCGGAAAACAAGAATCTGTTATTCGCCATTTATTAAACGGCGGAGATTGCTTTGTCGTGATGCCTACCGGAGCCGGTAAGTCGTTATGCTACCAGCTACCAGCCGTTATGAAGCCGGGTACAGCCTTAGTAATATCGCCATTAATCGCACTCATGAAAAACCAAGTGGACCAAATGCAGGCACTTGGTATAGAAGCCGGATTTCTAAACTCAACCATGAGCAAAAGCGAATATGAGTTGGTCAAAGAAAAAGTCATATCCAGACAGTTAAAACTCCTCTATGTAGCTCCGGAATCCCTTGTAAAAGAAGAATTTGTTGAGTTTTTACGGCAAGCTGACATCAGTTTTGTAGCCGTTGATGAAGCTCATTGTATTTCTGAATGGGGGCATGACTTCCGCCCAGAATACCGAAGAATCCGTTCGATTATTAATATCGTAAAACGTGTCCCAATCATTGCCCTAACGGCTACTGCAACCCCAAAAGTTCAACAAGACATTGTAAATAACCTTTCTTTAGAAAATTCGGAGACTTTTATTTCGAGTTTTAACCGCCCTAACCTATACTACGAAATTCGCCCTAAACGAGATCCCGTTACAGATATTATTCGATACATCAAGTCTAATCATAATAAATCCGGAATTATTTACTGTTTAAGCCGCCGTAAAGTAGAAGAGCTTTCTGAAATTTTAACTGTAAATGGAATCAAAGCCGCTCCTTATCACGCTGGTTTAGAGACTTCTGTACGAAATCAGCATCAGGATATGTTCTTATCCGAAGAGATTCAGGTAGTTGTAGCTACTATCGCCTTCGGTATGGGGATAGATAAGCCGGACGTGCGCTTCGTGATTCATTATGATGTACCAAAATCCATCGAAAGCTATTACCAAGAAACCGGTAGATCTGGCCGAGACGGCCTCGAAGGAAACTGCTTACTTTTCTATGACTTTAACGATATTGTGAAGTTAGAAAAGTTTATGAAGGATAAAGGGGTTTCCGAAAGAGAATCACAAAAACATTTACTTTATGAGATGGCGGGATTCTGCGAATCAGGAATCTGCCGCAGAAAATTAATCTTACATTACTTTGGTGAATTCTATGATGAGAAACACTGTGAAGAGATGTGCGATAACTGCCGAAGCCCTAAACAACGTTTTGATGCAAGCGATTTGGTGAAACACGCTCTCGGTTGTGTGCAGGAAACAAACGGAAAATTTCAGATGAACCACCTAATCAGCCTTTTGAGAGGCTCACAAGGCCAGCAAATAAAAATGCACCACCACGATAAATTAAAATCACATGGAAAAGGTGCTCATTTAGATGAACTTGAATGGAAATCTATATTTACCCAACTTATCGTATTAGATTACCTTGTTAAAGACATCGAAGACTATGGCTGCATCAAATTAGGGAAGCACGGTAAAGAATTTTTAGAACACCCAACACCAATATCTCTGATAAAATTTGAAAATACCGTTATTCAAAATAGTAGCGATATTACTCATATAGAAGACGTTAAGTCTTATGATGAGATTCTTTTTGAAATGCTAAAAAATCTAAGGAAGAAAATTGCTCATGATAAGAAAGTTCCTCCTTACATTGTATTTCAAGATCCGTCATTAGAGGATATGGCCATCAAATATCCCATTACGTTGGAGGAATTTGAAAATATCGTGGGTGTAGGAGCCGGAAAAGCACGAAAATTTGCGACACCTTTTTTAGAACTTATCCAAAAATACGTAGAAGAAAACGATATATCTCGGCCAAATGACTTTATCGTTAAAACTAAAGGAGATAACTCCTCTAATAAATTATTTATCATTCAGCACATTGACCGTAAAACCCCGATAGACCAGATTGCAACACTACGCGGCATGACCTTAGCTGAAGTAATTGCCGAAATTGAAAATATTATTTATTCCGGAACAAGACTAAACATAGACTACTATATCCGCCAAATTATTGAGCCAGACCGTATCGAAGAAGTATATAACTATTTTCGCCACGCTGAAGACGGCTCCATTGATATTGCAGTAGAAGAATTTGACGATGAATATGACCCCGAAGAATTACAATTGGTGCGTATCAAATTTTACTCAGAAATGGCTAATTAAAATATTATGAATAACTCATTAGAAGATACTTTTTTTGAAATTGAAAATGCTTTTTTAGAAACCGAAGACAGAGAAGCAGCCTTAGAACAGCTTAAAGCATTACACATAGGACAGTTACGCAACCCTGAATCCTTAGAAGAATTTCGAACCTTAGCCCTCAATGGTTGCGGCGGAATCTACATTCCGTATCTTTTTTGGATTGATTTAACGGGCTTCTTTGCTCATAAAGTCCCCAGCCAACGTTTGTTTGAAATTCTTAAAGCTTTCTCTGAATCTACTTTTGAAGATACCGAAAAAGCAAAAATGAAATCTCTCCTAATGACCTACTTTGGCGCTGAAAAAGAATTTGAAATAGATAGAATCCGCACATTCATCATCCAGAAATCACACCCAAAAGTACAAGAATACTTAAACAAGATTCTCAATTTTGTCCTAAAAAACAACCGTTCAATAGAAGTTTATCACCAAAAATTCAGGTTGTTATCTTCTTTTTATCCGGACTTTACCTTGCTGAATATGCCACTATCCCAAATTCAAGAAACGATTGCATAACAATAAAGTTTTCTGAACTAAGTTTTCTATTTTGAAAAATATACCGTAAAGGAACAACGGAGTTTGTATTTTTGCAGCAAATTCAGGTTTCCTATTATGTTATATAATTCAAAATTAGAATATCCGTTTTCTAACCGGCATATTGGCCCGGACGAGTTGCAAACTCGGGAGATGCTTCAAGCAATTGGTTTTTCAACCTTAGAAGACCTAATAGAAGCGACTGTTCCGAGTTCTATCCGCACCCGCAAGCCGCTAAATCTTCCGCCCGCTTTAACCGAAAATGCTTTTTTAGATACTATCCAAAAAATTGCCGCTAAAAATAAGATTTATCGGTCTTACATCGGCTTAGGGTATCACGACTGTTTTACACCTTACGTAATTTTACGGAATATCTTAGAAAGCCCGGCTTGGTACACCGCATACACTCCGTATCAAGCAGAGATTTCTCAGGGAAGATTAGAAGCTCTGCTGAATTTTCAAACGATGGTTTGCGATTTAACCGGTATGGCTATAGCAAATGCTTCTTTGTTGGACGAAGGCACGGCGGCAGCAGAAGCAATGGTTATGATTCGCTCTATTGTAAGTACCAAAAAATCAACAGCTAACCAGTTTTGGGTAGCAGCTAATAGCCTTCCACAAACTATTGAGGTTTTAAAAACCCGCGCCCAACCGCTTGGAATAGAAATAAAACTCTTTGAAGGAACCCTACCTAAAGACACCTCCGCTATTTTTGGAATCTTACTCCAATATCCTACAACCGATGGATTGGTTGTAGATTACCGGGACTTGGTTTTAGCAGCGCATCAGCAAGATATTTTAGTTGCCGTTGCAGCCGACCTATTAAGTTTAACGGTATTAACACCTCCGGGAGAATGGGGAGCAGATGTTGTTGTGGGTTCAACCCAGCGTTTTGGGATTCCGATGGGATACGGCGGCCCCCACGCAGCTTATTTTGCCTGCAAAGATGAATACAAAAGACTGATTCCCGGTCGCTTAATCGGTGTGTCTATTGACGCTGAAGGAAAAACCGCTTATAGAATGACCTTACAAACCCGTGAACAACATATTCGGCGGGAAAAAGCTACCAGTAATATCTGCACAGCCCAAGTTTTGTTAGCCGTTATGGCAGGAATGTATGCCGTTTATCACGGGCCAAAAGGTCTTAAAAATATTGCAACAAGAACCCACCGCCTCGCCTCAACTCTTTCAGAAGCATTGCAAAAAATTGGATTTTATCAAAATAATAAATTCTTCTTTGATACTTTGTGTATCTCATTAGTAGATAACGCGGGTCAGCAACTTGCAGCAATCAGACGCTTAACGGCAAAAGCAAAAATTAACTTTCGCCTAAACGAAGAAGAAGAAACCGTTTGTATCTCCTTAGATGAAACCACAACAATTGAAGACATTCAGGATATTGTCAAAATTTTTGCAGAAGTAATTGACTATAATGGAACTATACCGGACGTTCTTGAACTCTGGGGGTATGGGAAAATGCAGATTCCCGAATCTCTTACGAGAAAATCTGACTATATGACGCATCCTGTTTTCAACACTTATCATGCTGAAACCGATATGCTTCGCTATATCCACCGGCTTGAACAAAAAGATTTGTCGTTAAACACTTCCATGATTTCATTGGGTTCTTGCACCATGAAGCTAAACGCTACCGCAGAAATGTTGCCGGTAACTTTTCCGGAATTTGGGCGAATCCACCCTTTTGCACCGCAGAATCAAGTTCGTGGTTATCAGCAGTTATTCAAGGAATTAGAACAATATTTAGCCGAAATCACCGGCTTTGATGCAGTTTCACTACAACCTAATTCCGGCGCTCAAGGAGAATATGCCGGCTTAATGGTTATCCGAGAATACTTTAAAGCCAAAAAGCAAGAATTTAGAAATGTTGCTTTGATTCCGGCTTCCGCACACGGAACAAATCCAGCCAGTGCTGTTATGGCTGGAATGAAAGTTGTTGTGGTAGCCTGCGACCCACAAGGAAATATTGATATTAACGACCTAACCCAAAAAGCAGCACAATACCAAAGCCAATTAGCTTGTTTGATGGTTACTTATCCCTCTACTCACGGGGTTTATGAAGAAGGTATTCGGGAGATTTGTACAATTATCCACCAACATGGCGGGCAAGTGTATATGGACGGAGCAAACATGAATGCACAGGTCGGTTTAACGAACCCTGCCTTAATTGGTGCTGACGTTTGCCACCTGAACCTGCATAAGACATTTTGTATTCCACACGGAGGGGGAGGTCCCGGTGTAGGGCCAATTTGTATGGCTAAACATCTGGCTCCGTATCGCCCAAGCCATTCATTAGTAAAAACCGGTGGCCAAAAAGGGATGAGTGCCGTTTCCGCCGCTCCTTTTGGAAGTTCCTCAATATTAGCAATTTCCTACGCCTATATCCGAATGATGGGAGCTACCGGCCTTACTATGGCTACCAAATATGCTATTCTAAATGCGAATTACCTTCGCGCCAAACTCGAAAAATACTATCCGGTTCTGTATAAAGGAAAGCAAAATTGTGTTGCCCATGAAATGATACTTGACTTCCGCCAGTATAAACACTCTGCCGAAATAGAAGTAGAAGACGTAGCCAAGCGACTTATGGACTTTGGGTTTCATGCTCCTACTGTTTCTTTTCCCGTACCCGGCACACTCATGATTGAGCCAACCGAAAGTGAAGCTAAACCTGAGTTAGACCGCTTTATTGCTGCAATGGAAGCTATTTACCATGAAATTGAAGCCGTTTTAGCCGGAAAATCTGATAAACACGATAATCCGTTGAAAAACGCCCCGCATACCGCTATGCGCGTAACCGCTAACGACTGGAAACACGGTTATTCACGGGAACAAGCAGCTTTTCCCCTACCTTGGCTACAAGAAAATAAGTTTTGGCCAGCCGTTTCACGCATAAATAATACCTACGGAGACAGAAACATCATGTGTACCTGCCCACCGGTTTCTGATTACGCAGAAAACCCAACTGCGTAATTTTAACAGTATTGATTGAATATAGCTAAGACAAATTGGGTTCAAACTTCATAGCAGTTTGAACCCAATTTGATATTGTGAGATTAAATAACTCTTTTTAATATGCTACGGCAAACAATACCCTACCGGCAGAGGGTTTTCCGGTACGTATGCAAACGCCCGGTGTCATGTCTCTATCAAAAGGAACACAGCGTATTGTTGCATGGGTTTCTTCCTTGATTAACTGTTCCGTTTCAGATGTTCCGTCCCAGTGAGCATATACAAATCCTCCCTTTTGCGCCATAATCTGTTTAAATTCCTGATAATCATCTACAAAGTAGGTTTGAGATTTTACTCTTTCAGAAGCAATTTTGAATAAATTTTGCTGAATCTCGTTGAGTAATTGTTCACAAGTTGTAACAATACCCGCAAGCGGAGCAGATGTTTTGGTTTTTAAGTCTCTGCGAAATACTTCTATTTGGCTATTGGCTAAATCTCTTAGTCCAATGGATAGCCGAATAGGAACACCTTTTAATTCCCATTCAGCGAATTTCCATCCAGGTTTTTGGGTATCGTCATCATCAAACTTAACAGAGATTCCGGCAGCTTTAAATTCTGCTAAAAGCGGCGTAATTGTATCTTGAATTTGCAATCTTTCTGCGTCATTTTTGTATATTGGGATTATAACTACCTGAATAGGGGCAAGTTCCGGAGGAATGATTAAACCGTTATCATCAGAATGGGACATAATAAGAGCCCCCATCAAGCGGGTAGATACTCCCCATGAAGTTGCCCATACGTATTCCAACTTATTTTCTTTATTCAGAAAAGTTACTTCAAATGCTTTGGCGAAGTTTTGGCCTAAGAAATGGGACGTTCCGGCTTGTAATGCTTTTCCGTCTTGCATCAGAGCTTCGATGCAGTAAGTATCTAAGGCACCAGCAAAGCGTTCTTGGGGTGTTTTAGCTCCTTTTAGTACCGGAATAGCTAAGTAACGTTCTGCAAATGTGGCATATACATTTAGCATTTGAGTAGTTTCGTGGATTGCTTCTTCGGCTGTTGCGTGTGCTGTATGCCCTTCTTGCCACAGGAACTCAGCAGTACGCAGAAATAAACGAGTGCGCATTTCCCAACGAACAACATTTGCCCATTGGTTTATTAATATCGGTAAATCGCGGTAAGATTGTATCCAATCTCGGTAAGAGTTCCAAATAATTGTCTCGGATGTTGGGCGGACGATAAGTTCTTCTTCTAACTTAGCGGTTGGGTCCACTACCACTCCACTGCCATTGGGGTTCTGTATAAGGCGGTGGTGGGTAACAACGGCACATTCTTTTGCAAACCCTTCAATGTGGTCTGCTTCTTTGCTTAAAAATGATTTTGGGATAAATAGCGGAAAATAGGCATTAACGTGGCCTGTTTCTTTAAACATCCTATCCAGATGTTGTTGCATTTTTTCCCATATTGCATATCCGTAGGGTTTAATTACCATACAACCGCGCACAGCCGAATTTTCGGCTAAGCCGGCGCGTTTTACTAATTCGGTGTACCATTCGGAATAGTTTTCATCCCGTTTAGGTAACTTTTTTTCTGCCATTTAAACTATGTGTGTTTTGTATGGCAAAATTAGATATTGTTTGCTAAAATTTTAGCTTTTTACTTAAGCCGGCTGTAAAAACGATTGCTCGGCTATTCGGGGGCACAAAATTTTATTCGGAAAAGAGGGAAATTGTCATCGTTTGGTTATGCAGATAACAGGCTTCACCTTTTTGGGCTGCTGATTTTTTTCCTGTTTCTACACTTTGAACGCCCGGCGCTAGTTCTCCGTAGGAATAAAATCCCGTAATAGCTGCCTTGCCGCCGATAGTTTCCCGTACTGCTTCTACTTCATCTTCTATCTTTTGACCTAATACTAATTTTCTGCCTACACAGCTCACCAAAAGGGCTAATTGCGGTTCTGACTCTAAAGACATACTTTGTTGGGCAGCATGGTTAGCACCTTGAATTAAGCGGTCAAAGTTTGCTTTCATTAGCTGAGCGTGGCTTCCCTGCGGAATATCGCCGGCAAAAGTCATGGATTGGGTTGCTTCATCAACCGAAAGAACCGTTCTGGTTATGCGTTCTTCGTTATTTTGGCCGGCGCGTAGGCTTAACGGAAATAGTAATGCTGATGCCGGTAGTTCTGAGGCTTTTTCTCCCAGATATTCTTTGTATAAAGCTAATGCCGGTTTACCGTCTAATTCATATAAAACGTTGGCTTCTGACTTAGTAACAACGCGCTCCGGCCCAAAAGTTTCCCAGCCACCCATAGTTCCGTAGCCAATCTTAATATCTTGGCCATAAAAACCTACGGCGACTATCAAACCGTCTTTAGGTGAATTGTTTAAACCAACTAATGTTTTTTGGAATCTGGCTCCATCTCCGGCTAACCCTCCCGTAACTGAAATACCCTTTGGTAAAACAGCGTTCAGTCCGGCAATTAAGTCCGTACCATTTACCATTAGCCCGTCTGAAACCACAAATACATGGCGCAAATCATTATGAGATAGCTGCTTGGCTAACTCTTCGCCAGCTTTACGGCTGTCTTTATTTAAATCTAATATCTGAACAGAAGCTACCGAAATAGGTGTTTTTTCAAATTGAATTGCAGTGGCAATTATTGTATCATCCAAAACTGAGGTATTGAGTATTTCTCCAGAAGTAGAGCCTAAAATCACCTGCGCTTTGGGATAAAATTTCTTAATTTCTGCTACTCTTTTTGGGTCTTCCAGTAAATCTCTTCCCCCAAATGCAAACACTAAATTAGCATTGGTTTTCACGGTGGCGCACCTTCCCATAATTTTCCATTTATCGCCTTTAAATGTACGTTGCTCAACTAACATAATGATTTCTAATAAAGTGCACGAATTTATGAATCTAAATTAATATTTACTATTTTTTTTAAAAAGTTATAAAAAGAACTATCTTAGTTTAAAATTGTATAACTATTTTATGGAGAGTGAACTTCCTGAGATTAGTCGCTATCAGCTACATTTGGCTGTTGAAGATTGTATCGCCTGCGATCAATGTGCCCGTATCTGTCCTGTTAATTGTATTGATATAGAATCTATTCGGGCTGTTTCTGATCTTGGCACAACTGCTGACGGAGCCAAGAAAAAGTTCTACCTATCTAAATTTAACATTGATTTAGCAAAATGCTTTTATTGCGGCCTCTGTACTGTTGTTTGCCCTACGGATTGCTTGACGATGCTACCGGTTTATGACTTTCCGACTACAAACTTGGAAAGTTTAAACTTCCCTTTTGGCAACTTAACTGAACAGGAAAAGAGTCAAAAATTAGCTGAATTAGCTGAATTTGAGGCTACTAAAAAGGCAATAAAGTTAGGTTCTGCAAAAACTGATTCAGTATCTACGGATTCTAAAATTACCGATGAAGGGTAATCCACAAAGGCTCTTTTCACCCATTTTCTTACCTTTGATAACTAAGTGTCAAAAATCATTCAGGACACTTGTAATTTTGTGCCGTGTCCCAAGAACCTCAACAGACAAAATCACGGCTAAACGAGCAATTATCTGAGTTACAACGAAAGCTCAGTTTTTTCCGTCTATTGCAAGCAAATATTACTTACGTGATGTTTTTGGTTGTGATTGGCTTACTCTATATCTGGAACAGCCATTTTGCGGAAAAGCAGGTTCGCAAAGCGGAATACTTACAGCGTGAACTCCGTGATTTAAAATCAGAATACATGACCCTAAACGCCCAATTGAGTAAAGCACGGCAGCAAAGCGAAATAGCTAAACGTGTAGCTCCTATGGGATTAGAAGAACTAAAAACCCCTCCCTTTAAATTACCCAACGCAAGCAATAAGTGATTTTTCACCCGTAATTAATTTTTAAACTTAAAATTATGAGCCAAGAAAAAGAATTAAAAAGCCGGATATTATTTCGGGTTTATTTCTTGTTTTTTGTTTTTGCGATATTTGGTTCTCTGATATTTTTTGAAATTTGGAAGATTCAATATATCGAGGGAGACTATTGGCAGCGTAAACAACAGACAGACCGCGTTTATGAGAAAAAACTTTTAGCTGATAGGGGAACCATTTTTGCCTCAGATGGCTCTATTTTGGCGATTACATTGCCTTACTATCGAGTTGCCGTTGATGTAACGGTCTTACGAGAATCAGACTTTCCAAACCTAAAAGACAGCCTAACAGCCTTAGCAAAGCAGTTAGCAAAATATTTTCCGGAGGAAGGAACTTATACAATGCAAGACTATCTCCAAAAACTTCAGTTAGCCCGCCAAAATCACGATAAACACTTTTACCTAACTTCTGTAAAACGATTTTATAACTATCCGGAAGTATCTCTTTTAAAGACATTTCCAATATTTTGTCGCGGAAAAAACGGAGGTGGGCTGATTTTAGAAAAAATCAATAATAAGCGTTTTTATCCATTAGGAGATATGGCCAGAATCACACTTGGGCTAATCCAAGGAGACACAGTGGGTATCAAAGGGTTAGAATTTTCTTTTGATAAAGAACTACGTGGCAAAGACGGCCTAACCCTTGTTCAGCGTATATCTGGAAACGTAGAAGTACCCATTGAAGAATACGGAGAGCTATCCACAGAAGATGGGCACGATATTGTAACAACCTTAAATATTAACCATCAAGATATTGTAGAAACAGCCTTAGAGAAAGCTATAAAAACAAATGATGCTAAATCCGGAGTAGCTATTTTGATGGAGGTAGCTACGGGCAAGATTACCGCTATGGCAAACTATCCGGAAAACTTAAATAACGCTGTTTTAATGCAGGTTGAACCCGGAAGTACCTTTAAGATAGCCTCAACCATAGCTGCTTTGGAAGACAATGCCGTAACTTTAGCAGATACGATAGAAACCAATGGTGGAAGCTATGAGTTTTTTGACCGCACAATGCGCGATGTTCAGGCTAATGAAAAGCTATCTTTTCGGCAGGCCATTGAAAAGTCTTCCAACATCGCAATAGCCAGAGTGATTGATGGATACTATAAATCAAAGCCTGAACTATTTTTTGAGCGCTTAGATCGTATGGGAGTTCTCACCGCTAGCGGCTGCCAGTTGCGGGGCGAGCCAATACCGGCCGTTATCCGGCCAAATACGCCCGCGTGGAACGGAACAACCCTCCCTTGGCTCGCAACCGGATACAACATCCGCCTAACTCCCTTACAACTACTAACTTTCTTCAGCGCAATAGCTAATGGCGGAAAAATGATGCGCCCAATAATCGTATCCGAAATCCGAAATAACGCAGAATCTATCGTCAAATTTGAGCCGGAAGTAATCCGAAAGCAAATCGCTAGCTCCAAAACATTAAAAGAAGTTCAAAGCCTCTTAGAAGGAGTTGTAGAAAATGGAACGGCATCAGGCATTAAGGGATCTCACTATAAAATAGCCGGAAAAACAGGCACTGCCCGAAAACTAATTGACGGAGAATACCAAAAAGTCTATCGGGCATCCTTTGTAGGATATTTTCCGGCAGATAATCCTAAATACTCTTGTATTGTGATTGTGGATGAACCCAATGCTGGACTGATTTACGGGTCTTCGGTAGCTGGGCCTGTCTTTAAAGAAATTAGCGATAAAGTATATGCATTAGATCTTGAGCTAAATCAAGAGCCGGTACGAGAAGTCGCTAATGCGATGCTATACACACCCGTTACCCGCGTAGTTCATCGAGATGACGCAATACGGGTTTACAATGCCCTGAATATATCCTCACCCCAACGCCCAAAAACAGAGTTTGTTGTGGCAAAACGAGATAAAGAAAGTGTCCATTTTCGTCCGTATTCTCCCTCGTCAAGAGTTTTGCCTAACGTACACGGTATGAGTGCCAAAGATGCCCTAAGTTTATTGGAAAACTTTGGTTGTAAAGTGCGGCTAAACGGTACCGGAAAAGTAACAAACCAATACCCACAGGCCGGCTCACCAATGAAAAAAGGAACTACAGTCTGGCTACAATTAGTAACTAAATGAAAAACAGGATTTTATTTTTTAAAATAACCCAAGCTAAAATCAAGTAAGATTATTTGAGATTTTGAGACACACTTCGGTTGTTATCGGTACTTTAACGCATAATTAATGGCAAAATAATTTTATATTTTTTGTCAATCATTATCCAAAACTGTGTAACTTTGGGGCATAATTTTCGTTTGATTAAAAAAACAATTCTAACCCTGAGTATGAAAAAGTCTATTTTCTTTATCTGCTGCTTAGTGATTGCGGCTTTGGCATTTCAGTCTTGTAAAGCTCTTGGTGGCTTTAACTCACATGAGTGTCAAGCCCAAAAGACTGATAATCATTAGACTGTTGCCAAACAACTGCGTTTAGGGCAGCCTAATAATTAATGGTTAATACATTACAAAGGTTTCTTATTAGAAGCCTTTTTTTGTTCGGGACTATCTTTTTTCTTACTATCGTTGGTGGAGTTTTGTTTGCTGGAGTAGTTTATTGGCTTCCGGGGTCAGTATCTTCTGTATCACAAAATGATGACCTAAATGTTATTCACACTGAAAGTAATCCTGACTACATTAACCGGTCGTTACCGTTTTTTTATCTTGGTATAAATTATCATTCCAATAACTTGATTCTGCATTTATTTCCAGTTCGTTGGAATGGTGCTGATAATTTTTTTCATCGGTTTTGGATAGGCTTTATTCACAATAAGGGAGAATCCAAACGGTTAGGCAAAACTGTATTTACTTGTATTTGGGAGGCGTTACCTACTACTTTGTTAATCAGTATTCCGGCGTGGTTTTGGGGCACTTGTTGCGGCGTTTTGGCCGGAGTTTTTATTTCACAACATTACTGGCATCGGTTTCGCAGTATCTTTGAGTCTATCATCATCACAAATTGGGTTATTCCCAGTTTTTGGATAGGTACACTCGCCATTGTGTGGTTTTCAAAAGGAGGGATATTTCCCATCTTCCCAACAGATGGAATCACACTAAAGCAAGAAGATAACTATTGGGCTATTTTCTACAACTATACCACACATTTATGTTTACCCATATTGACAGAAGGATTCGGCATATTTTGGTTTGTATGTAAAATAACGCAAACTCAATGCTTAAATATACAGCAAGAATTATGGTGGAAAGTGTTAATCAGCAAAGGGTTGCAGAAAAGAAGGATTTTGTGGCACTTGATTCCGCATTTACGCCTTCAACAAGCATTTTGGTCAGCTCAGGTTATCTCCAGTTGGATAGTTGGTACATTGGTGATAGAAATTCTTTTTAACCTGCCGGGAATAGGATTTTTGTTTATCAACAGTTTGTATAGTAGAGATTACCCGATTATAGTTGGTTTAATATTATTTTTTTTTATTTGGAGCGTAGCCGCACAATTACTGGGGAAGTGGTTAGTTCAAATAAATGACCCCCGAATATTGCGCCCGATTAGCTCTCCAAAATAAAATTTACGGTATTGCTATTTATCATTTATGTTTTTTATAGTTTTGCAGGAAGAGTTTGTTAGTTATGTCAAAGTTTTTGAGTAACCGTGCTTTAACCGGTTTAATACGAATGGGAGATGTTATGCTACCCCAAAACGGAGAATTTCCGGCCTATTCTGCTTTTGGCGGCTACGAACATATTGACGATCTCTTAGAATATGTTCCAGAAGCAGACCGAAAAGACTTAAATTTAGTATTGGTATCTATTTCGTTTTTACCCAACGGCTTGTTAAACTGGTTAGTAAAAAACATCATGAATAGTTTTGGTACCGGAAATGGTGCTATTGCGGTAGTTTACAGACAATTAAACTTTGCCTTACGTGGGCTGCTCTTCTCTACCTACTATACCGAAAAAAGTGGTGCAAAGTTTTCAGGAATCCGCCCGATAGATATTTGTGGATACCAAATAAACAGAATCTAATCCTAAGTTTTCTTTTTGAGAACTACCAAAACTTTTGATGCTTCAAGAAGTTATTCTTACAAAAGACTTTGATTACGACCTTCCGGATAGTTCTATTGCAAAGTTCCCAAACCCTGAGCGCGATAGCAGTAAATTATTAGTCGTTTTGGGTGAAAAAATACAAGACGATGTCTTTAAAAACATAGCTTCCTATTTACCTAAAAATGCGCTGTTTGTGTTAAATGATTCTCGTGTGTTTCCCGCACGTATTCATTTACAGAGAGATACCGGCGGGGTCATAGAAATTTTACTTGTTCGGGCTTTGCCGGAAAATAGATGGCTTGCCCTTGCCAAAAATAGCAAACGCTGGAAAATCAATGAAACGATAACTAAACATTTTTCAGAAGGTCTTTTTCAGGTAACATTAAAAAATATTCATAACACCGAAATTGAAGTAGCATTATATTGGGAGCCAATTAGTTGGACATTAGAACAGGTTTTACAAACTGTGGGTGAAGTCCCACTACCGCCGTATTTACACAGAAAAACTACTGATATTGATTTTGCGCGTTATCAGACGGTATATGCCCATTCGATAGGTTCTTCAGCGGCTCCTACTGCCGGCCTCCATTTTACACCCGATTTAATAGCCCGTTTGAGCGATTGTGGATACCAATTTGAGAGGCTTACGCTACACGTTGGCCCAGGTACATTTTTGCCGGTAAAAACACAAACGCTGAACCAGCATGAAATGCACACCGAATTTTGCTCTATATCAATACGTTGCTTAAAAAAACTATCTCAATTCTCTCCCATTGTAGCCGTAGGAACTACTACCCTCAGAACCTTAGAAAGTTTTTATAGAGCCGCTTTACCCCTTGTATTCAATGCTACTGAACCACTTACTGTTATCCCACAATTTTCTGATTATCAATATGATGAAAAAAAATCACCTTCTTACCAACTTGTTTTTGAAGCATTATTGGCTTATCTTATTCAAAAAAAATTACAGGATTTTACTATCCAAACAAAGTTAATGTTGGTTCCGGGAATGCAGGTTCATACTGCTGATTATTTAATCACAAATTTTCATCAGCCACAAAGCACTTTATTAGCGTTGGTAGAGGCATTTGCCGGAAAAATTTGGAATCCTGCCTATAAATATGCCTTAAATCAAGGATACCGTTTTCTAAGTTATGGAGATGCTTGCTTGTTCTCCCAAAAAATGAAGTCCGAATAAGCCTAAACTACTACTTTCTAAGATACGGATGTTGTGCTGCCAATTCGTTTTCCCACCAAAGAGCTAATTCTTTTTGGTATTGAGCGAAGGTAAAAGTTTTTATAATTACCTGATAATCATCAGGATTTATGATGTATGGAAACGATTCTTGTGCTAAATAGAAGCGTTGGTTTTCATAGCCAACCAATCCCAGCAGTTGAGTAATCTGGTTAGCCGAAAAGCAGTTACCGATTAAAAGCCTACGAAGCATCTGAACACGCTCTGCATCAGTACCTTGCTGAGAAATGATACCATAAATAGCGCGAAAATCTTCTCTGGGTATTATCTCTGACCCGGCACATGAGGCCTGCCGAGATTTACATAACTCCTCTCCTACCCCCATCAGTTTTCCGGCAAAACACTGATTATAAACTAATTGTAAGAAAAATATAAATATAAAAATAGCTCTCATAACCCTAAGAAATCTTTCTTAGTAGAATAAGCAAAAAGCGTTCCTAAATCCTTACTAATCGCTGGAGACTGTACTTAATGAGGCTTAAATCTCAGTAAAAACACTCAATTAACTATACAATAAACTTATTTTCAGGTAATTAATCGTAATTATGACTAATGAGTGTTTCTTGGTGAAAATAGCTTTCGCTGCTAATTTCCACATTAGTTCCGACGATATTTCGTTTTAAAAACTGGTCATACTTAATGACTTTCCCTATTCCGGGAGCATAAACTTCCCACGCACGCCTATGCGTAATGATAGAGTTTGTATCCAATGCCTGTAAAACCATTACGGATTTTGGGAAAATGTTTCCATTTAGTGTTAGTAAAGTATCTAATGTAGCATATTTGTAAAACTCCTGCCCGCGTAAATTATACTGATTTCCGTCCCATTTTCTCTTATAGTTTAACGGGAAGTTTAGCACTAAATATTTTGTATTTCCCTCAATTCGCTCTGCAAATTGTCCGTCTTTGTATTGTGTCCAAAGTTCCGCAAACTTAAAGTCACTCAAAGAGTCGCTGGTATAAACTTCTAAGCGGCTTACGGTTCGGTTCAGTAAATCTTGTTCTTGACCCTTTGTGAGTTCCATTTTATAGTATTTTCTACCAACAACTCCTGTGGTTGGGTACATTGAATCTACTACTTCGTAAATACGATATTTGGAATCAATTATTGGGTATAAGTTTAGGTCAAGGTTTTCTTCTTCTAACTTTCTATTACAAGCCATAGCCAGAAGTGCATAACAAACAATAAAGATAGCCTTGCGAGAAACCTTGAAATTCACGAACGCAAATATACTATTTTTTTCAAATACTTTCGTCTAAAACCTCTATTCAGTTTCTTTTTGAAAACAGCAGTATTTGTTTCTATAACCCTTTTAGTAGCACATCAAATCTATCAGATTAGCACTGCGTTAGCGGCTAAAAACTTATTAACTTGCGCACTCACTTAAAATAACAAGAAATTGTTTATATCAATTGATAATCAATGAGATATAATCAAAAAGTAAGTGTACTCCATATTTTTCTGATTTTGTATGCAAACAATAGCTCCGTATCAAACTGCCCATAAAGTTCGAATAGTTACTGCGGCCTCATTATTTGACGGCCATGATGCCAGTATTAATATTATGCGGCGGATATTGCAATCGAGTGGTGCAGAGGTAATCCATTTAGGCCATAACCGCTCTGTTCAGGAAATCGTAACTTGTGCTATCCAAGAAGATGCTCAGGCAATTGCGATAACTTCATACCAAGGCGGCCACATTGAATACCTAAAATATATGTACGATTTGCTGGTTCAGGCGCAAATGGAACATATTAAAATCTTTGCAGGCGGCGGCGGTACTATCTTACCAAATGAAATAGCAGAACTCCAAGCCTATGGCATTACCCGAATTTACTCCCCCGATGACGGTAGGAATATGGGACTGCAAGGTATGATTAACGATGTGTTGCAAAAAGCTGATTATGAAATAAATGCAAATATCAATGGAGAAATTAAAAACTTAACAGCAAAAAAGGATCGGGATATTGCCCGTTTGATAACCCTATTGGAAAACAATCCTGAATCCGGTCAAGATATTTTGGCAGAAATTCAACCTAAAACAGCACTTAAAGATGTGCCGGTATTGGGAATAACCGGCACCGGCGGTGCCGGAAAATCTTCTTTAACCGATGAGCTTGTCCGAAGGTTTTTAAACTTTACGACCGATAAGACCGTAGCTATTCTGTCTATTGACCCCAGTAAACGAAAAACCGGCGGCGCATTACTCGGAGATAGAATCCGAATGAATGCCATCAACAGTTCCAGCGTATTTATGCGCTCTATGGCTACCCGCCAAGCCCATACTTCTGTAAATAAGGCCGTTCATGACGTTATCCAACTATTCAAAGCAGCTCAATACGACCTGATTATTATAGAAACAGCCGGTATCGGGCAATCTGATAGCCAAATAACAGAACTCGCCGATGTGTTTTTATATGTAATGACACCTGAATTTGGCGCAGCTACCCAACTCGAAAAAATTGATATGCTCGACTTTGCCGACCTCGTAGCCATCAATAAATTCGACAAAAAAGGTGCCGATGATGCTTTAAGAGACGTAAAAAAACAACTACAACGAAACCAAAAACGTTTTTCTGAACCCTTAGATAATATGCCGGTATTCGGTACTATGGCTAATCAGTTTAATGACTCCGGAACAACCAGACTCTTTTTTGAGGTAATGGCTGCCATTACCCAAAAAACAAAAGTTTCTTTATTGCCGGAAGCTATCACATTTTCTCCTGAATCTACTTCTGTGAAAAGCCGCGTTATCCCACCAGAAAGAACCCGCTACTTAGCTGAAATCGTTGAAGATGGGCAACGATATAACCAACAGGCTCATAAACAAGCAGTTATCGCCAGAACCTTATTTCAACTGCATGGCACTCAAGAACTTTTAGCAAAACAAAATCCCGCAGACCCAACCATAGAGGTAATCCAACAGTTATATCAAAAGCAAGAGCAACTTCTTGACGCAGCAACTCGGCAGATTATGACAAACTGGGAAGCTACCCGAAATAATTTTCGGCAGCCCTATTTTTCATACTTCGTGCGCGGAAAAGAAATTCGGGTTTCAAACTATACCGAAACATTATCACATTTGCAGATCCCCAAAATTGCATTACCCAACTTTCAGGATTGGGGAGAAATTGTTCGTTGGGTGATGTTAGAAAATGTTCCTGGTGAATTTCCATACACCGCAGGCGTTTATCCTTTCAAACGCACTAATGAAGACCCCACCCGAATGTTTGCCGGAGAAGGAAATCCAGAGCGAACCAACAAGCGGTTTCACTATCTTTCGATGGGGATGCCGGCAGTCCGGCTCAGCACCGCATTTGACTCCGTAACCTTGTACGGCGAAAACCCAGACCACAGACCGGATATTTATGGAAAAATAGGCAATTCCGGCGTATCCATCGCCTGTTTAGATGATGCCAAAAAATTATATTCCGGCTTTGACCTCTGCGACCCCAAAACGTCCGTTTCTATGACCATAAACGGGCCTGCACCTATGGTATTAGCATTTTTCTTAAACGCTGCCATAGACCAGCAATGCGAACGCTATATCCTTGAAAACCACCTTGAAGCAGAAGTTCAAGCAACAATAGAAACTATTTATACACAAAAAGGTGAACCACGCCCGGTATATCACGGAGATCTCCCGCCGGGAAATAACGGATTAGGGCTGATGCTACTCGGCGTTACCGGAGACCAAGTGCTCTCCCCCGAAGTTTACCAAAAAATAAAGACCAAAACACTGCAATCAGTTCGAGGAACTGTTCAGGCTGATATTTTAAAAGAAGACCAAGCCCAAAATACCTGCATCTTTTCCACCGAATTTGCCCTCAAATTAATGGGAGATATACAAGAATATTTTATTCAAAATCAGGTACGCAATTTTTATTCTGTATCTATTTCCGGCTACCACATTGCAGAGGCAGGAGCTAACCCGATTTCCCAAGTAGCTTTTACACTGGCTAATGGATTCACTTTTGTTGAATATTATCTGGCACGCGGTATGGATATTAATGATTTTGCTCCCAATCTCAGTTTCTTCTTTTCAAATGGTATAGACCCCGAATACAGTGTAATCGGAAGAGTTGCACGTAGGATTTGGGCAAAAGCTATCAGATTCAAATATGGCGGCAATGAACGCTCTCAGATGTTAAAATATCACATCCAAACTTCCGGACGTTCTTTGCACGCACAAGAAATTGATTTTAACGACATCCGCACTACCTTGCAAGCCTTGTATGCTATCTACGATAACTGTAACTCGCTGCATACTAACGCTTATGACGAAGCCATTACAACGCCTACCGAAGAATCCGTTAGAAGAGCCGTTGCTATTCAACTTATTATTAATAAAGAACTTGGATTAGCAAAAAATGAAAATCCATTACAAGGAAGTTTTATCATAGAAGAGCTAACGGACTTAGTTGAAGAAGCTATTTATACAGAATTTAACAGGATTTCCGACCGAGGCGGGGTGCTGGGAGCTATGGAAACTATGTATCAACGAAACAAAATTCAGGAAGAATCTCTTTATTATGAAACACTTAAACACACCGGAGAATATCCAATTATCGGAGTAAACACCTTTTTGAGTGCCGAAGGCTCACCTACACAAATTCCGGAAGAGGTAATCCGCTCTACCCCAGCGGAAAAACAGTTGCAGATTAACAATATCCAAGCACTTTGCAAACGAAACCAAGCAGAAATCACCATTAGTCTTCAACGCCTTCAAGAGGCCGCACTCAACAATAAAAATATCTTTGAATGTATGATGGAAGCCGGAAAAGTAGCCTCCTTAGGGGAACTTAGCAAAGCTCTTTACCAAGTGGGCGGGCAATATCGGAGGAATATGTAATCGCTGAATTAGCCAAAATATTACCCCCCAAGATACTACTGATAATCAAGAAAAATTTTTAATATTAGATATTTAGAAATACATTTATGCCATTTTCCGCTGAGCATTTTTTTGAAATTTTTTTAAAAGAACTCCAAACACATGACTATTTTGGGGGTTACTATAAGTTTGGAGAGAACCATAAGTTATTAGCGTTTCGCAAGGCTTATTTTATGCAGCGGCTAAACTATATTTGGGAAAATATCCAAAATACGAGCCCTGAAAATCCTATTTTGGATATTGGATGCGGTTATGCCACAACGGCTATCTTCTTGGTTTTGAATGGATACACAGTTAAAGGTTTAACCCTCGAATTTTATTTTCAGCACATTCATAAGCGTAAGGAATTTTGGTCTCAATACGGTGATATTTTCCAGCTTTTTGTTTCTTATGAAAACCTCTTTAATATGCCTCCGGAAGCAAATAGTTATCAAACAATTATTGTTCAAGATACCTTGCACCACTTAGAACCATTATCAGAAGCATTAAAAATAATTTACAATTCTCTGTCAGATACCGGAAAGTTAATCGCGGTAGAAGAAAACGGAAATAATATCATACAACGTGCAAAATTATTTTTACAGCGCGGCAATAAAAGAATTATCCAGATATATGACGAAAAACTCCAAAAGCATATTTTATTGGGAAATGAAAATATTAGAAATCTAAGCACTTGGAAGTCAGAGCTTTTAAAACAAAATTTACAAATTTTGCCGGAATCTGTTCAGTATATTCGCTATTATTTGCCGAATAGCTATGTGGGCGAGTCTTGGCAATCTGTAGCTAACCGAGAGCAAAATATCTGGCGAAATAATCAGTTTTTACGAGAATACTTTTTTTTCGGGCTAAACTTCATCGCCCAAAAGAAATCAACTTTATGAAACCGTTTGGTTTTTTCATCTGGATTTTTATTATTACAATTTACTGCCCTTTATTGGGGTTTGCGCAAGGTAAACGGCTTTCAAGGCAGCCTATTTCCAGAGTGTTGCAAACTAAATTAGACAACGGACTTGATTTTATATTTGTAGAAAACCACGCATTACCGGTATTATCGGTTCATCTTTTTGTTAAAAATGGCGCTTTCAACCAACCATTTTCGGAACAAGGAATTGCCTATTTGATAGAGAAGTCCATTTCTTGTTCCAATCAATTGTATCCTACTCCTTCGGAAAATCAATCTTTTTTCAACAAAAACGCCATTTCTTTTGATTCTGAAACTGATATTGAATACACTCGTTTTTCATTGGAGTTATTGTCAAATCAGATAACGACTGGATTATCTTGGTTAGCGACAGCGGTACGCCAGCCTACTTTTGATTCGCTTATAGTGAAGCAGTTATGCACCCATTTAGGGGATTCTTTGCTGGTGCGGGATAGCGACCCTTTGTTTGGATTGCAGTCCAGATTAAACCGTTTACTCTGGAAAGAAAATTTATATCGGAAGCAAGTTATCACGGATGTAGAATTATTAGCAGGCTACTCTCCGGTATTATTACGGTATCAATACAATCACTATTATTTTCCCAATCATTGTGCATTAGTGATTTCCGGAGATGGGGATTTTGGCCCGTTATATGGCTTAGTAGATTCATTATTTGGGAGTTGGAAGCCATTGTTGATGAATCAATATACTCGTTTTCCGATACCTGATCCAAAACCTTTAAAGCAAGATACTGCTTCTTGGCGCGAAATTTCTGGAGGGGAATATTCTTATCTCACTGTTGGCTGGCAGGGACCTGATTTTCAAAACGACCCGATTGCCACTATTTCGCTATCTGTTCTTTGTGAATTGCTAAATTTTCGCCAATCTAAATTCCAGCAGTCGCTTCCGGAAAAAGTTCCGGGTATGTTATACGGTCAGTTTAAATATACCCCCCGAAAATATACCGGAGAGCTACTTTTTAACGCAGCATTATCTCCTGAAATGACCAAACCTGATGTGCTGGAAAACTTTAAAAACTATCTTAAAGAAGTAGTTGCAGAAAACTATTTTACTGAAAGAGAGTTAAATCGAGCGAGGCAACGAGTAGAGCGAAATTGGATACGTTCATTGCAAAAAAATATTGATTACGGTCGTGAAATCGGAATTGCGTGGGCTACACACCAGCCAGAATGGATTGAACAAAGGACGGACATTTTGTATCATCTGCCAGAATCAGCACTACAAGATGTATGGTCAAATTGGGTACTGGCAAATCATTTTGTAATGGCCGGAAACGTCCCAACGGAAGCTTATCAAAAAAACTTCCTCCCTTTAATATCCCAAACTGCTGCTAAAAATAGTTATCCAAATACAGATTCCACTCTCAAAGAAACACACCATGATACTGCTATTACGGCAAAATCACAAGCCATAGATACATTGCTTTGCATCCGTAGAAACCGCCTACAAATAGACGTTAATACCCGAAAAATCCTGCAGGAATGTTACAAAATATTGGTAAAAAACAAGTTAAGCAAAATGATATTAGTTACTTCTTTTGAAGAAGCTAAAGGAGGTTCAGCCAGAACAAGAGCTTTTCAGCAAGCTATCACGATTAAAAATGAATTAGTTAGAAGCTATAAAATACCGTACCACCAAATTAAGGTACTCTTAGCCCCACAGACCGTTGGTGATGATTGCGTAAAACTAAGTATGGATAGCGGTTCACAAAAATGAACGGGTTGTGAGTGTATTCACGCTTAAATCAAGAATGCAAAAAAACTGCACAATATTAGTGTACTATCGAATTAAGGTTATGGTTCCGGTTTGCCGTACTTCTTTTTTATCAAAACCAACTAATTCCAGATAATACACATAAACACTTTCTGGCGCATCAACACCCGTTTTTGCTTGCCCATTCCATAAAAAGTCCGGCATCTCTGATTCAAAAACTAAATTTCCCAACCGGTTAAAAATCTTTATGGAAAAACGTTCAATAAATAAAGACTCTATTTTAAAAACATCATTAATTCCATCTCCATTGGGAGAAAATGCCGATGGTACATAAACCAATGTTGGAAATGATACCGAAACAGTATTTGACCAAGAAGTATCTCCACAAGCGGTATTGGGATTTAAGGTCATGATTCTGTATAAGAAATTTCCTTTGGAAAGGTCTAAGTTATCATCTGTGTAATAAAAATCACTTGCAGGAAGCGTTTTGAGTGAAATAAAACTATTGGATTCTGAGGTAGCGTTTGTAAATATCTGCCATTCCAGAGGATTCCAAGGTAATTTTCCGCGATCCCACTCTAAATTAGCTACATACGGCTTTGAGCTACCTGATAATAAAATCGGTGCTACTACGTTGCTCGTAACGACCTCATCACAAGAATCAACTGCTTGAATTTTATAGCTATAACTATATTTATCTACAAAAGTATGTTGGTCAATAAAGTTCGTTCGGGATACATCGAGTAGTTGTTCAATAACCTGAAAAGGTTGAGAGTGGTCTTTTTGCCTCAATATTCGGAATTCTTTTAAATCAGGGTCTGTTATTGGATTCCATCGGATTTCAATTCCGTTGTTATTAGGGAGTACCGAAACATGGCAGATAGAAATTCCGGTTGGGGGTATGTTATGTAGGTTTAGCGAACGGGAGGGCGCAGACCAAGCGAAACAATTTGAAAGCGGGTCTCGCACTCTAATCCGAATATTTCCGGTATATTCACAAAGGGAAAGGAGTTCTGTTGTGTCTTGAGGCTGAGAAGCTACGCTGTTGTTGCTTAGAACGACTTCATAAGTGGGGTTATCCCAAGCTGTATAAGCTGACCATTCCAAATATGCTGTGATAGCAGTAACTTCATTAGCGGTACGCAAAATGATATTTGAAACAGAACGGCTTTTGGGGCTTTCATAAAATTCATTACAATATCGAACCGTAGTTAAAGCATAGTAATACTGCTTAGTATTGCAGCCAAAAGCTTTAATATCTGTATAGGTAGTAATTTGGGCGTTTGGTATGCTATCATAAAGTGCCCAGCCGGAACCGTCATTGCGGTAAATTCTGTAAGACACAAAACCATCCGGTATTGGCGGAATTATCCAAGACAATGTTAATGAATTTTGGTTTAAATAACTGATACATCGCAAGTTAGGAGGGTCAGGAAGTCCTGTTACCACAGTTGCCCAAAAATATTGTTGGTTGGTATTTGGCGTAGGGCATTTATAGTTATCCTGCATTTGGATGTAGAACGGGAATACTTTTCCGATTTGGTCGCAGGTTGGTTTCCAACACATTGTGGCATTATACTTTGCCACGCCGGCTCCTTGCAGTGTTGCATTGGGCAGCACTACGGGCTGGTCATTTCCAAAAATTCCGCCTATTCCCTGCACAAATACAGAATCTCCGACATTATCTCTTATCGGAATGGTGTAGCAAGTTTGAACGCCTTCTCGAAACAATAGGGTGTCATTTTGGGGTGCTGGTGAGATTTCGGTAGTATTGACAAAAGGAGCTGTGTTGGCTGGGCATACGGCCACATTAACCTGCCAATCTCGTCTTAGTTCGTTTAAAAGTTCTCCATTTCGGTATTCTTGGGCTACTACCACAAAAACGAATTGCCCAACTCTACCCGGTTGGGCGCGTAAGTAGCCGGTGTTTGGGTCTATTGTTAAAGGGACTGTGCCACCTAATGGGTTCGCTTGCGAAAAATTAGCCGAATACGGTATCAGGGTAAACGGCGGAAAACCGGATGTATCCGGCTTCGGATCTGAATCTGAAGCACCGGTTACCGGACGTTCTAAGCTATAAACAATAACGTCTCCGTCCGAATCTATAGCACGATGGCTAAAACCAAAAGTATCATTCAAACATAAAAAAGTAGGCGGAAAACTTTCAAAAACAGGAGAAGAATTAGGCTGCGGAGGAATCGTTGCCCAATAAGTAATTCCGTACATCTCCGGAGTTGCTAAATTAACAATAGTGTTATTCCGGCAGCATCTCTCCCAAGAAAGAACGTAGCCTGTCTGATTTACCGGCAATTGTATCTCTTTTGTATAAACAGTTTTTTCATAACAAATTCCAGCGGGAGGCGAAACACAGGGATTGTAAGAGGTAATTGGAACGTTTTCAACTGGCCCTAATTTGATGAGGGAACTGCCATAAAAACTATATTGTGAAGCTCCCTGCTTCTCCCATATCGTCAAGGTAATGTCTTTATCAAAAGCAACTTGTTCATTACAATCTCTAAAAACAACGATATTTACCTCATATCGCCACTTTCCGGAAGATGTGCCTAAATATTTATAGGTAATCTCACCTCCGGTTAGGTGCTTTCCAAATAATGCATAAGCACTTAGAAATAAAAGTGTTAACGATAATAAAGTTTGCTTAAAAACCATTGAGTGTTTATCTAACCTAATTCAGGTTTTTATGTTAAATTCGGGTGCAAATTTACCCTAAAAATCTGAAAATACACTACTTTTTACGTAAGTATCCATAGTAAGGTTGCGTAGGCTTTAACCCAATAGTAGGGTATTATTTTTGCAGTAAGTCGCGTATTTCGGTTAGGAGTTTTTGGTCGGGCGTAAGTTCTGGAGCTTCTTCAGGTTTAGGCTCTTCTTTCTTCTTGAGTCGGTTCATCATCTTGATTAACATAAACATAAATAGAGCAACCAACAAAAAATCAATCATTACGGTGATAAATTCTCCGTATTTTATGGCTGCTTCAGCGGCTATAACCTTACCGGCAGCATCTTTTTGTTCTTCGCTTAAAACGTATTTAAGAGATTTAAAATCCACTCCGGCAGTTATTTTACCCACTATTGGCATAACCATTCCGTCAATAAAACTACTGACTAACTTTCCGAAAGCGCCTCCCATCACAAAAGCTATTGCCATATCTATCAGGTTTCCCTTCATGGCAAATTCCTTAAATTCTTTAATAAAACTCATTTGCTTTTAATTTATAGTAAAAAAATATATCCCAAAAAGAGCGATTATTTCACAATCTATAAATGAGAAAGTTATCTACTCTCTTTTCCAAAACGCAAAAATATCTAAAAATGGGTAAAAAAAGAACAGGGATTAGAATTACTTGTGTACCGCCTGCTTTTCAAAAAAACCAGAAAGCCCCGTGATTGTAATAATGATTTACCAACGAAACATTGCTTTTATGCTTTCTAAAGCGCAAGTATTTATTTTTATTTTAGATTTTCAAAAACTCGACCCTACGATTATCTGCCTTGCCTTCCGGTGTATTATTGCTGCTTAATGGTTTGGTTTCGCCATAGCCTTTGGGAGATAATCTTGAGTCTTCAACGCCAAGTGAAACCAGCACTTTTTTTACGGCTTCGGCGCGTTGTTGGGAAAGTTTTAAATTGGAAGTATCATCACCGTCGCTATCAGTATGCCCGCCTATCTCGAGTTTAATCGTAGTGTTTTCTTTTAGCCACTTGGCAAGTTCATTTAGGAAACCCATACTTTCTCCTTTGATTGTTGCTTTTGAAACATCGAATTTAATAGCATGGGTTACAAATTTTCCATCTGTCAGAATTTTTCCCAACATATTCATTCCACCACCTTCGGCAACTTTCACATTTTTTATACGTGTGTTTTCAACAAGGCCGAATGAAATAGATGCAGGGTCAAATCCGCATTTTGGGATTACCAACACCCGATATTGGTCAATATATAATTTAATCTGCTGATTTTTGTATGCAACCGACACATGATGCCATTTTCCGGTGTAATTATCTACATCTCCTTTATAAATACCTACGAATGGATTATCAAAATAATTCGTTTTAATTTCTCCTGTTGATTCAAATGAAATAGACCTTACGTCTCCTGTATTATCGCGTAGAGACAGCATTATATATCCATCATTGTCTTTGTAAAAAAAATCAAACTCAACCGTAAATGCATTTTTGAGATAATTTTTTGTGTTTTTCTTCATTGCCGGCTCAACCTCACAGATGGTACCTAAAGATCCTTCTATACATACCATTGATACATCATCTTTAAGCCTGTTTACAGTTGCCTGGCCACCTAATAGATTCCAACGTGGAGGAAATTCTCCGTTTGGGCTATCCTTAAAATCGTCTTCAAATAAGATTTGCTCTCCTGCAATAAAATCAAAATTACTGTATGGCTTTAAATCATTGTCAGTTTGTGCATTTAGTTTATGGAATAAGAACAGCACCAAAAACGTTAGTAATAAAGTGTATTGGGTGGTTTTCATGAAATTTATTTAACATACAAACCTAATAAAAATATTCAATATAAACAGAAAAATTTAAAAAAAATATTGAAAATCAGATAGTTAATTCTATATAAACTTATTATTCATAATCTCTAATACATGACAAAAATGTGGTTGTAGTTCTGCACTTCTTCAGCCTATTTTTGCTATCTTTACCCCTTGCAATAGTCTTTGCTTTTTATTTTGCACATAAAAAAATAGAAATTTACCACTTCGTTATCTTTTTTATCCTATATTGGAAACTACAACTACTTTTTTAAATTCAAATTTTATTTGATGGAAATATCTACAAAACCGTTACTACTTTCTCCGGCTGGCTCTTGGGAGTCATTAATAGCCGGTATTCAAGCCGGAACTGACGCTGTTTATTTTGGAATAGAGCAGCTAAATATGCGGGCAAAATCTATTAATAACTTTACTATAAATGATTTAGAAAAAATATCTGAAACCTGTAAGCAGCACAATATTAAATCATATCTAACCCTAAACACTATTTTGTATGACCATGATATTTCTTTGATGAAAAAAATAGCTAACCATGCAAAAGATGCCCAGATTGATGCCGTTATTGCCTGCGACCTCGCTTTGCTAAATTATTGTAAAAAAATCAAGTTACCTGTTCATATCTCTACTCAGGCAAACGTTACCAATATAGATACCGTTGAGTTTTATGCTGAATATGCAGATACAATTGTTTTGGCCAGGGAACTAACCCTCAAACAGGTAGAGTTCATCATTAAAAATATCAAACGAAAAAAAATCACCGGAGTTTCTGGGGAACTGATTAAGGTTGAAATATTTGCACATGGTGCTTTGTGTATGGCCATTTCCGGAAAATGCTACCTAAGCCTACATTCTCATTTTGCATCTGCAAATCGTGGTGCCTGCATTCAAAATTGCCGAAGAAACTATTTAGTCATAGATAAACAAGATGGTATTGAATTAGAAGTTGATAATGAGTATATTATGTCAGCTAAAGATTTGTGTACCATAGACTTTTTGGATAAAGTCATTGCTTCCGGAGTTGCCGTCTTAAAGATAGAGGGCAGAACCCGTTCTCCGGAATATGTTTACACTACAACCAAATGCTACCGCGAAGCAATTGAAGCCGTTCTGGATAAAACCTATTCTCTTGAAAAAATCACCCAATGGAAAGAACAGTTAGCTACCGTTTTTAATCGTGGTTTTTGGGACGGATATTATTTAGGAAAAAAAATGGGAGAATGGAGCAACACACACGGCTCTAAGGCTACCCAACAAAAAACGTATGTGGGAAAAGCCCTGAATTTTTTTGACAAAATCAGCGTGGGCGAATTTAAAATAGAAACCGGCACACTCGCTACCGGAGATGAAATCCTAATCACAGGCCCCACAACCGGCATCATTCAAACTACTATTCAAGAACTTAGAATTGATAACACCCAACGAACAGAAGCTATCAAAGGCGATTTAGTTTCATTTCCCTTACCTGAAAAAGTTCGTAAATCCGATAAGTTGTATAAAATCACCCCGGTATGATTAAAATCTTCCATTACAAAAAAAAATGTATTGGTTGTAATGCCTGCGTAGAACTTAACTCAAAACGCTGGAGAATTTCCCAAAAAGACGGAAAAAGTGTTTTGATAGGAGGTATTGAAAAAAAAGGAGAACTTTTTTACTTAGAAACCGACGAAGACGACTTTGAATTAGCGCAGCAAATCGCGGATAGCTGCCCCGCCAGAATCATAAAAGTAGAACAAAAATAAAATTACTCCGGTTTTCTGCAAACAGAAATAAACAAATCCCAATAACTTGCTGTTTTTTAATTTGTTATCTATTCAGATTCTTCAATATTTGGGATAGTTTCGGAATCTAATATTTCTTGAGTTTCTCCAATAACAGGTTCAGTAGGCTTATCCGAGTTATTTTCGGTAATATTTTTTTCAGTTAATTGCTGCTGCAATGTATGGAGAGCTATTTCAGAGGCCAACTGCTCAGCATCTTTTTTTCGGATATGATTTCCCGTTGCAACCGGTTTATCATTCAGCAAAACCGTTACACTAAAACGGTGTCTTATATCATACTTATTTTCAACAACTTGATATGAAATTTTGCCAAGTTTTTGTTTTGTAGCAAACTCAATAATTTTGTTTTTAGGGTTGATTGAGATAGCTTCAAGTTCTTTTAGCGTTAAATAGTTTGATAGCAACCTGTTTAGTATAAATCTTGTAGCAGCTTTCATACCTCTATCTAAATACAACGCACCAATAAAGGCTTCTAAGGCATTTCCAAAAATAACTTGATTCCCTACAAAATTTTTTTTTCTGTATAGCTGGTGAATTACTAATTTGTCAAGACCAATTAATATTGCCAGTTGGTTCATCGTAGCGCGGTTTACTATCTTTGAGCGCATTTCGGTCAAAAAGCCTTCATCCTTTAACGGATACCGCTTAAAAAGATGTTCTGCAACAATCTGATTTAAAACAGCATCTCCCAAGTATTCAAGACGCTCATTACAAGAAGCTGCCGAGATTTCAGTTTTAGTAACAGCCGAATGATGCCGTAACGAAAGTTTGTACAAAAAAATATCATTTGGCCAATATCCAGAAAGAGTAAAAATCTGTATGGATATACGCCTCCTTTTGGGAAGAAGTAAGTTTAGTAACCGTTTATGTAGCAACCTATTCGATAAACTTTTTGAATAATAAGGAAGCGTTATGACCTCCAAATCCGAAAGTATTAGAGATAGCTGCGTTCACTGTTCTTTGCTGTGGAATATGAAATGTATAATTCAAATCACATTCAGGGTCATCTGTAAAATGATTGATTGTGGGAGGCACTATATCGTTTTTAACAGCTAAGATAGTAGCTATCGCTTCAATAGCTCCTGCTGCACCTAACAAGTGGCCAGTCATTGATTTAGTGGAACTTATATTCAAAACGGCAGCGTGTTCTTTAAAAACAGCTTTTATGGAGTTTGTTTCTGCAATATCTCCAAGTGGTGTGGACGTTCCGTGTACGTTGATGTAATCAATAGCGGTATAAGGTAGCTTGGCATAATCTAAGGTAGTTTGCATAACCCGAGATGCTCCGTTTCCATCCGGTGCTGGTGCTGTGATGTGGTAAGCATCAGCCGTCATACCGATTCCGACTAATTCAGCATAGATATTTGCGCCACGTGAAAGAGCATATTCTAAATCTTCCAGAATAAGACAACCGCCGCCTTCGCCCAATACAAAGCCATCTCTATCTAAATCAAATGGACGGCTGGCCGTTTTAGGATCATCATTTCTTTCAGAAAGAGCTTTCATCGCATTAAATCCACCAATTCCGGGCTGCGTTACGGCAGCTTCAGAGCCACCTGCTAAAACTACATCTGCTAAACCAGATTGAATCAACAAATAACCATCTATAATACAATTGGTAGAAGTAGCACAAGCCGCAATGCTGGAAAAATTGGGGCCTTTTAAGCCGTATTTAATGGAAATATGACCCGGAACAATGTCTATAATCATCTTAGGGATGAAAAACGGATTAAAACGGGGTACTCCGTTTCCTTCTACAAACGATTTAACTTCTTCATAAAATGTTTGTAGCCCTCCTATTCCGGATCCCATTACTACGGCAACCCTATTTAAGTCTGTAGCTGAAAAGTTTATCTTGGAATCAACTACCGCTTGGTCTGCCGCAGCAAGGGCATATTGACAAAAGGGATCCATTCTTCGGGCTTCCTTTTTGTCAATATACAGTGTTGGGTCAAAGTCTTTTACTTCACAAGCAAATGTTGTTTTGAATTTGCTGGCATCAAAACGCTGGATAGTGGCTGCCCCACTGACACCTTTTAATAGGGAGTCCCAGTATGTTGGTACATCATTACCAAGAGGCGTAATCGCCCCTAAACCAGTAACTACGATACGTTTGCGCATCGCTGATTTCTCTGTAGTTACGCTACCGAGGTATGCTCCTCTAAGTAGCGAATCGCATCTCCTACCGTAGCTATCTTCTCAGCATCTTCGTCCTGAATACTGATATTGAACTCCTTCTCAAATTCCATAATTAGCTCGACTGTGTCTAAAGAGTCTGCTCCTAAATCATTGGCGAAACTTGCTTCAGGAGTTACTTCCTTAATATCTACACCTAATTTATCTACGATAATGTTCTTTACGCGTGTTGCGATATCTGACATAAAAAAAGTTTTACGGCCGCAAAAATACAGATTTTTTATAGTAAACTAATTTACCGCTATTTTTTTTTAATTAAATTTATATTTTTTTTACAATAAACTATAAATCAGTAACTTACAATTTTTTTTCTATTTACCTAAATACTGCTATAATTTAAGTAGTATGCGATAACTCTCTGTGGTATTTTGCTGAAGCTCGACTATTTTTTTTTTAGATACCTACAAAGGCTTAATTTTGCATCTATTTTTATGGTAAGAGTACGCTTTGCTCCCAGCCCTACGGGGCCGTTACATATTGGCGGTGTTCGGACTGCTTTATTTAACTATTTATTTGCTAAAAAACATCATGGGGATTTTTTACTTCGGATAGAAGACACCGACCAGAACCGCTATGTTCCCGGTGCGGAAGAGTATATTATTAAATCTTTGGCTTGGTGCGGTATTGAGTTTGATTATGGTCCGCATTTAGGTGGCCCAGATGCTCCCTACCGCCAAAGTGAACGGAAAGCTATTTACCGTCAATATGCAGAACAACTTGTAACCAATGGAACTGCCTATTATGCTTTTGATACAGAAGCTGATTTAGAAATTATGCGCCAAAAATTAGAAGCTGCCGGAGTTAAATCTCCACAATACAATGCTGTTGTGCGTAGTTCTATGAAAAACAGTCTCACCTTACCCGCCGGTGAAGTAAAACAACGAATCGAAAATCAAGAACCTTACGTTATCAGACTGAAAGTTCCCAGAAAAGAAGAAATTCGTTTTCATGATGAAATTCGAGGTTGGGTAGTTGTTCATAGCTCACAAATAGACGATAAAGTACTACTTAAAAGCGACGGAATGCCTACTTATCACTTAGCCAATGTGGTAGATGACCACCTCATGCACATCACCCACGTAATACGCGGGGAAGAATGGTTGCCCTCTACCCCACTCCACATTTTACTGTATCGCGCTTTTGGTTGGGAAGAAACAATGCCTAAGTTTGCGCATTTACCACTTTTATTAAAGCCGGACGGCAATGGGAAACTAAGCAAACGAGATGGCGATAGATTAGGATTTCCCGTATTCCCGCTTACATGGAAAGATCCAGAAACCGGAGAAATATCTTCAGGATATAAAGAAGCCGGATACCTTCCCGAAGCCTTTATTAACTTCTTAGCTTTATTAGGTTGGAACCCCGGTAATGACCATGAAGTTATGAGTAAAGAAAAACTAATTGAACTTTTTTCATTAGAGCGCGTAGGAAAATCCGGAACTAAATTTGACCAGCACAAAGCCGCTTGGTTTAACCAAACTTATTTAAGAGCTTTATCTGATGAAAATCTATTGCAAAATGTAAAACCTATTTTATTGGAACATAATTATTCTCTACCGGATGACTTTACCTTAATCAAAATTCTAAACTTGCTCAAAGAAAGGGTTACCAAAATCCCTGAATTTGCAACCATAGGGGATTATTTTTTCAAACCCATACAAAATTATGATGCTCAGGTTATCTCCAAAAAATGGAATCCGGAATCCCGATTATTTATCGAAAATATAATCACTGCTTGGAAAGATGTTTCAGACTGGCATAGCGAGACGCTACACAAAGTAGCGCAAGAAGTAGCTGAAAAACAGGGCGTTCAAATAGGAAAGGTATTACAAATATTTCGTTTAGCACTTACGGGGAGTGCTTCGGGGCCTGCACTCTTTGAGATTTCCGAATTATTGGGAAAAGATACCTGCCTTAGAAATTTACAACACACACTTAACACATTACCAACTGTTGGTTTTTCAAATCAAATAAAAACGTAATTTTACGATACTTTACCCTTAGAAAGTCAGAAAACAATCGCATACACACATTTTTCACAAATTTTAAAACTTTGGCACGATTTATGAACGTGAATTATAAACCTATGAGAGCCGCATCTTTTTCTTGGTTGGTTCTACTACTTAGCTTGTTTTCAACAAGCTACGCTCAGGATGATGTTTTTAATAAAATAGAACAATGTATCCGGACGGGCGATGCAGTAGCTTTATCGGCGTATTTCAACAACAACGTTGAGATAACGGTAGGCAAAACCGATCAAGATTATGCAAAGGCTCAGGCACAGTTTGTAATACGGGATTTTTTTGCCAACAACCCGGTACGTTCCTTTGCTATTGTACACAAAGGGAGTTCAGGGGACACATACTATGCCGTAGGTACGTATCAAAGTGCGCGAGGCAATTATGATACGAATATTTTTTTAAAACGTAATGGCGGTTCATTTCTGATAGAGCAAATACGCTTTGAAATGGACAGGTAAAACATTGTGTTGTGTGTGTATGCGGTCTTGGCGGGTTAGCTGAGACCGTTTTTTTTTTACCTTTGCCCCCACGTATGATTGACTTTTTGCACCACCCAGAAATAGAACGTATTATTAATCAAGCATTAATAGAAGACATTGGAGCGGGGGATGTTACTTCATTGGCTACAATTCCGCTTGAAAGTATGAGACGTGCTCGCTGCCTAATAAAAGAAAACGGCGTTATTGCAGGTGTCCAGTTTGCCGAACAGGTGTTCAGAAAAATAGACAACACATTACACTTTAAACCCATTATTTCAGACGGTTCAGCCGTAAAAGTCGGTGATATTGTCTTTGAAATCTCGGGTTCTGCTCGCTCTATACTATCTGCTGAGAGGTTAGTACTCAATTCTTTACAACGTATGAGCGGGATAGCTGCTATGGCTGCCACTGCGGTGCAAATACTAAAAGGTACAAAGTGTAAAGTATTAGATACCCGTAAAACTACACCACTTATCCGGCATTTAGAAAAATGGGCAGTAGTAATTGGCGGAGGTGAAAACCACCGTTTTGGCTTGTATGATATGATACTTATCAAAGATAACCATATTGACTATGCCGGTGGTATAGCTGCAGCTTTGCGTCAAGCTGTTACGTTTTGCCAAAAAAATCAACAAAAACTACGTATCGAAATCGAATGTAGAAATCTAACGGAAGTTCAAGAAGCCATTGCAACCGGCGGAATGGATATTATTTTACTGGATAATATGCCGCCTACCATGATAGCGGAAGCCGTTTCGATAATAAATGGCCGTTATTTAGTAGAAGTTTCCGGTAATATTACCTTAGAAAACTTAGCTTCTAAAGCTCTTCCCGGCGTTGATTTTATTTCTATGGGAGCACTTACCCATTCTGTAAAAAGTTTAGATATTAGCCTAAAAGCCTTTTAAGGCCATGTGTGGAATTGCGGGTTACGTAGATTTTTCCGAAAATGCCAGCCTTGAAATAGTTCAAAAAATGATTGCTCCGATAGCTCACCGAGGGCCGGACGCAACAGGAACTTATACAGACTTAAATGTTGGACTTGGTCATAAACGGTTAAGTATTATAGACTTATCCGAAAGTGCCAATCAGCCTTTTTGGTCAAGAGATAAACGGTTTGTGATAGTTTATAATGGTGAAGTTTATAATTATCAAGAACTTGCGTCAAAAATTCCTTATCCATTACGGACTCAATCCGATACAGAGGTTATTTTAGAGGGTTTTGCTCATTTTGGGCATTCTTTTTTTTCGCAGCTAAACGGAATGTTTGCCTTAGCTATTTGGGACACTCACGAAAAATGTTTATGGTTGGCACGCGACCCCGTTGGCATAAAGCCGCTCTTTTGGGCATCGTATCAGAAAAAATTATTTTTTGCATCTGAAATTAAATCTATTAAAGCTGTTTTTAATACCTCAGATGTTAATCTTGAATCCATTGCCAATTTTTTATATTTAGGGTTTATTCCCGGGAGGAATACTATTTACCGAGAAATTCAACGTTTTCCACAAGGGCAATTTTGGAAAATTTCAGCATCAGGAATCAAGCAGGATACATTTTTCCAATTATCTGATTTTATTCAGAAAACAGTTATTACAGAAGAGGAAGTAGCTATAAATCAATACCATGAAGTGTTAAAAAATGCTGTTAAGCGGCAATTAATTAGCGATGTTCCGGTGGGTGTTTTTTTTAGTGCCGGAACAGATTCTACCTTACTCGCTTCTTTGGCTAAATCCGTCAGTTCAAAAACAATCAATACATTTACTATTGGGTTTAAAGATTCCATTCACAACGAATCCGAATATGCACAAAAAATAGCTAAACATCTTGGTACAGAGCATCATGAGTTTATATTAGATTCTCGGGAGGTTTTAGATCATTTTCCGGAGTACATAAATACATACGATGAGCCTTTTGGGGATACTTCTACGTTTCCAATGCGTTTAGTTTCTCACTTAGCTCGGAAGTATGTTTCGGTTGTTTTGAGTGGCGAAGGTGGAGATGAGATTATGCTGGGCTATGGGTCTTACCTCTGGGCAGAGAAATTGCAAAATCCGATTATCAGGGCCGGAATCAAGACACTACTTCCGCTACTTACTAAGTATAATCCAAACTTTGGAAGATTTATTGGCTTTTTTGATGAAAAAATTGATAGTAAGCGATTTAAAACTAATTTATTTTCTCAAGAAAATTATCAATTTAGGCAAAAAGAGATTCAAGAACTATTTTGTAGTTCTATAACGTTTTCACCTTTACAAGAGCATTGGCAACTTGCCCGAAGTCTAACGGCTGCTGAAGAACAGGCTTTTTTTGATCTTCATTATTACCTTCCGGACTTGCTCTTGACTAAAGCCGACCGGTGTACTATGCAGTTTTCCTTAGAAGGCAGGGTTCCTTTTTTGGATTTAGAGGTTCTTAAAGTTGCTTTAAATATTAGCCCAAAACTTAAAATACGTGGTTCTATCAGCAAATATTTAAGTAAAAAGGTTCTTTATCAGTACGTTCCTTATTCTTTGCTAAATCATCCTAAGTATGGTTTTGCGCTCCCTGTGGATATGTTACGGAGATTTCTACGCCAAGAACTTCGCAGTTTATTAGAAGAAACTCTTTCACCTGCAGTTGTAAATCGTTATGGTTGGCTAAAAGCAGCAAAAGTTACCGAAGTGCTACATCAATTTCAGCATGGAAATTTGAATAAATTTAACCAAGTCTGGAACCTGTTTATCTTACATCAATGGGCAAAGGAAAAACTATAATAACTTTATTACTATGAAGTTAGCACAACAAATAGGTAGTTTATTACGCAAAGAGATATTAGTAGAGTGGCGGCAGCGATACGCTATTAATGGGCTTGTTTTATACGGAATGTGCATGGTCTTTATGGTTGCTATGCAGGTTCAGGATAGCATCCAACCGGCTACATGGAACTTAATTACTTGGTTAGTAATTGTTTTTATGAGTATTAATGCTAATGCAAAGAGTTTTTTGGCAGAGCCAGCAGAACAGCAGTTATATTGGTATAATTTAGTTTCGCCTATGGCGGTAATAATAGCCAAAATGATTTATAATGCCATTTTGTTGGGTTTTCTAAGTTTGGTAACTACTTTTTTATTTTGGGTATTATCTGGCCCGGATATAGAGCAGCCGTTATGGTTTTGGTTAGCCATTGTGGCGGGTAGTTGGTGTGTGGCTATTAGCAGCACCTTACTGTCAGCAATAGCCGCCAAAGCCACACGACAAGGAACGTTGTTAGCGGTGCTAAGTTTCCCTATTTTACTGCCCGTTTTAGCCAATAATGTTAGCTTAACCCGAAAATCTATCGAAGGAATTGCGCATTGGCAAGCCTCTGAAATACAGATTCTTATTGGAATCACAGGTGTTTTTGCAAGTCTATCGGTTTTGTTGTTTCCGCTGCTTTGGGTAGATTAGCTTTATATTTATTTTTTTAAAATGCTATTAGCCAATAATTTAACTAAAAAATACGGTAGCTTGTGTGTTTTACAAGGTGTTTCATTGGAAATTCAATCCGGTGAAATGGTATCTCTTTTGGGAACTTCCGGAGCCGGTAAAAGCACCTTGTTACAACTATTAGGTACGTTAGATACACCTGATTCCGGGGAAATTTTCTTTAACCAAATTGACATCTTAAAAATGTCCGCTAAACAGCAGGCTATTTTCCGAAATCAGCAGTTAGGGTTTATTTTTCAATTTCATCAATTAATACCGGAACTTACTGCTTGTGAGAATGTTACGATTCCGGCCTTGATTAGCGGAAAACTGTTATCAGAAACTCGGCAGCGGGCAGAAGAGCTTTTGGCCATTTTAGGTTTGGAGGGTAGAAAAGACCATAAGCCTAATGAACTTTCCGGAGGTGAGCAGCAACGGGTTGCAGTAGCAAGAGCCTTGATGAACAGACCAAAACTGATTCTGGCTGATGAACCCACCGGAAATTTAGATTCTAAAAATAGTGAATTACTGTTTCAATTATTCAGAGAATTAGCTGATAATCAGCAAACATCTTTGCTGATTGCTACCCATAACCCAACACTTGCCAATATGGCCCACCGTAAATTGTTTATTCAAGATGGCAGATTTGTGGCTGAACCAACACTGAGCAGAGAGTGAGGGATTCGAACCCTCGATACGTTCTCACGTACACGCGATTTCGAGTCGCGCTCATTCAACCACTCTGACAACTCTCTTTCAGCCGCAAAACTAAAAAAATAATCCTGCTTTTCTCTGCCAAATATTTATTAAAAAATCGTTTCTCATTATTTCCCCAAAAAATATCATGCAAAATCTCTCTCTTTTCAAAAAACATCAAAACCAAATCAAACTGAGTATTCTGCAATATATTGATAATCTGAATGTTTGCAAAATACCATTTCTAAAAAAATATTCAACGCAGGTATTTTTACCAACATCTAATCTTAATTTTTCTTAGACATAGAAAAATGTACCGAAAAGCTTTGATCATCGGAGGCAGTGGATTAATAGGTAGTTTTTTAGTAGATTTTCTACTACAAAGTACTGATTTTGATGAAGTTATTTTGTTTAATAGGAAACCTTTCGGAATCAATAATTCCAAGATAAGAGAGATTATTACGGATTTCCCTACTTTAAAAGAGGCTTTTCCGGAGGTTTATTGCACTGATGTTTTTTGCTGCATAGGCACAACATTAGCAGATGCCGGCAGCCAAAGTGCATTTGAAACTATTGATTATGAATATCCTATGCTTGTTGCTCAAAATGTTCTGCAACAGGGCGCAACCGGATTTTGGGTTATAACGGCTACCGGCGCATCTCTACATTCAGCTTTTTTTTACAACAGAACCAAAGCCCGCTTAGAACAAGCCCTTATCTCATGCCGCTTTAATTCTTTGGGAATTGTGCGACCCTCGCTTTTGCTGGGAAAAAGGCCCAAACGTAGAAGTACTGAACTGATATTCCAATGGTTATTACCCAAACTGCATTGCCTTATGGTAGGAAAATTAAGACGTTTACGCGCCATTCATGCCAAACAAGTCGCTAAGTGCCTGTACATCTTGGCCTTAACAAAAAAAGAAGGTTGCGTAATAGTAGAATCCGAAAATATCGGTTTATATAAATAAATTCATTTCCCTAATTTTTAACTGTATTTATGGGTTCATACTAACTTTTTGTGCATTATTGTTGTTAGGAAAAAAAAGTATTTTTGCCTACGTAAAATGGAAAATTTAACAGCACTGAATCAATTTCTTGAAACCCCCAAACGATTAGTTCTTACCACACATCACAAACCTGACGGGGACGCACTCGGTTCAATGCTTGGTTTAGGCCATTATCTTGGAAGTTTGGGGCATCATATTAATTTTTTAAGCCCCTCCGATTTTCCATCATTTTTAGATTTTTTATATGGAACTCATTTAATTTTAGATGGTTCAAACAATATTGAGCAAGCGGAAAAAATCTTACAGCAAGCTGATTTATTAATTTGTCTTGATTTCAACCGGTTAGAAAGAACCTATGCAATTGAGTCTATTTTAAAAAATAACCCTAAGCCTACTTTTATGATAGACCACCACCTATTTCCTGAAGGGTTTCATCATTATAGTTTTTATGACCCCAAAGCGAGTTCTACTGCCGAACTCGTTTATAGGTTTATCTTAGAAAGAGACTCTGCTCATTTAATAACTCCCGAAATAGCAAACTGTCTTTATACCGGTATTTTAACAGATACGGGATCTTTTCAGTACAAATCAACTACGCCGTTTGTGCACCGAGCTATTGCAGACCTTCTTGAAAAAGGAGCTGATATTCAGCAAGTTTTTAATGAAATTTACTGTAATTATCCGCTTAACCGTACTCAATTTTTGGGATATTGCCTCTACAATAAGTTAGTGGTTTTGCCGGATTTTAAAACAGCTTATATGGCCATTTCAACCGATGAGTTACGCGAGTTTGACATTAAAACCGGCGACACCGAAGGGCTGGTGAATTATGCTCTTGGTATTCAGGGAATTAATTTTGCTTCTTTAATTATTGATAGAAAAGAGTTGGTGAAAATATCTTTTCGGAGTGTGGGTAAGTTCAGTGCCCAGCAGTTTGCCTTGCACTTTGACGGCGGCGGGCACTTTAATGCCGCAGGCGGCAAAAGTTCTCTTTCCTTAGAACAAACTGTTCAAAAATTCCTCTCCATTTTACCTGATTATCGTGAACAACTTAATTACTAATACAATATGAACCCAACCGAGTTTTCAGCTTACCGAAAAAAAATGAATGAACGAATTTTATCCGAAGATTCTTTGGTTTTAAAACGTTTTTTTCACTTAGACGCACAGACGTATGAAGCTAAGCATTTAGATCAAAAAACCAAAGAATTATTAGGTTTAGTTGCTTCATTAGTATTGCGTTGCGATGATTGTGTGCGTTATCATATAGAAGAAAGTTTACGCGCTCAGGCAAGCCCAGCCGAGATTACAGAAACTTTTGAAATAGGTTTATTAGTAGGCGGTTCTATTGTGATACCTCATTTGCGCCGCGCCTATGAATACTTAGATAATTGCCTCCCGCATGACAATCTGGTGTGAGTTAGCGTGGATTTCCGGTACGTTTCAGCCTTCGGTTCGTATTTCGCTTGATGAACAAGCTGTTATTACTCATATTGAGCTGAACCAAGAGCCACAATCCGATGATAGAATTGTAGAAGGTCTAATTACTCCGGGTTTTATTAATGCACATTGTCATTTAGAACTCAGCCACTTACATGAGCAGATTCCGATGCATACCGGAATGGCTGGCTTTGTTGAAACATTGCAACAAAAACGAAACATCGCCACAACTGAGCAAAAAAATAAATCCCAAATAGCTGCTATTCAGCAGTTAAAAAAAAGGGGAGTCGTGGGAGTCGCTGATATATGTAATTCCGCAGATACTATTTCTACAAAATCATTATTCCCTGAAATACAGTTTCATAATTTCTTAGAAGTCTTTGGATTAACAGATAAGTCCGCTCAGAATCAAATAGATACAATAAATTTCCTAACTACTCAATTTTCGACAGCCAGCGTTACGCCTCATGCGCCTTACTCGGTTGCTACTAAGTTATTAGCTTATACCCAAGAACGATTGGAAAAAGTTTACTCCGTTCATCTATTTGAGTCTGAGGAAGAAATGCAGTTGTATGACCAGCAAAAAGGTGCATTGTGGGATTTATTTTCCCGTTGGGGAATCCCCATAGCCGCCGAATTTTACCGTCAAAATCCTATTCAACATATCTCTGCCGGAATGCCCCAAAATGCTGCTATTCTGTGGGTTCATAATGTATGGCTAACCAATAAGCAAATTGAGGCTTTAATACAACTATTTCCCAAAAGTTATTTTTGTCTTTGCCCACGTGCTAATTTATTTATCAACAATAGGTTACCTGATTTTTCTAATTTTCTAAACGTAAAAACAAGACTTTGTTTAGGTACTGATAGTTTAGCGGGCACAACCTCACTTGACTTACTTGCTGATGCTAAAATCTTGATGGAATCTTCGTTCTTTGAGATGAAAGACATCTTAAATATACTCACTTTGAATCCCGCCAAAGCACTTGGTTGGGAAAACGAAATAGGAAATATTGAAATAGGAAAATCTCCAGGAATTAACCAACTATTTCCTATTCAGGCAGATACACCAAGATTACTTTCCGAAACAAGCGTTCAACCAATTGCCAGCCGATGCAGCATATATCCTACTTTTGCTTAAAACGGCTCTGCGATGAATTGCAGAAAAATATTGCATCCGAAAAAATAACCCTAAGTGATTGCTACTCACAAAATAAAGACGAACTCGTTTTAGAATTTAACATAGCCAATATCGCTTTTTATTGGCGAATTAGCTGCTCACCTGAATTTCAATATATTGTACCTGAAAAGGGCTTAAAAAGAGCCCACCAGAATTCAATAACCTTATTTGAAGATATTTTGCAGCAACCGATACAAGAAGTAATCGTACCCAATAACGATAGATGTATCTTGTTTTTGTTTGGTAATCAAGTTGTTTTGCAAATAAAAATGTACGGAAACCGTTCAAATATACTATTGTTTGAAGCCGGCCAAGTTATAGATTGTTTTAGGAAAAAGCTATCGTCTGACTGGGAATCACAATTACCGGATAGCCGCCCCTCTCCTACTGTGATTTATGATAAACAACTTAAACAAGAAGCCACTTTCCTTATTTCTCAGGGAAAGTTACCGGAAGAAGTTAATAATTACCTGATAAACAGTTGTTTAAATGGTTCTGTATGTTTAGTAAAGCAATCCGGCGGTATTCAGTTTTGGCTTGTGAAACCAACTTCGGTTTCAGGGGAAATACGGGAGTTTACAGACTTTCAGACCGGGCTTATAGCTTTTGTTCGGGAAAACTATCGGCTAAGGCGTTTTTCAACACTATTTACCCAAACAAATTCGACTTTAATTGGTGAAAAAAAGTGGCTTGAACATAAAATACAAGATTCTGAAAATCAGGAACAACTGATGAGTGATTGCTCTTATGAATTATTTGGAAACTTAATTTTGGCACACTTACCGGGGATTCAGCCTAAGCAGAAGTCTTTGTGTGTTTGGAACTTTGAGCACACACAGGAGGTGGAAATTTCCCTTAAACCGGAATTAGCTGCTGTTGCAAATGCGCAACGCTATTTCCAAAAAAATAAACGACAACGTATTCAGTTAGAGTACATTAACCAGCAAATAGATAAATATTTTGGTCGTTTATGCGAAGTAGATGCTGCGTTGAGCGAGTTAAACAGTTGTACAACTTTATCCTTACTCAAGGATTATCGAGAGCGTTTTCAGAACCTGTTTCGGGAAAAAAAACAGGTTGAAGACACAGAAATTCTACCCTATCGAAAATATGAATATGCCGGCTATACGATTTGGGTGGGTAAAAACGCAGCTGCAAACGATAAAATGACTGTTCAATATGCCCGTAAAGATGACTTATGGCTACACGCCCGCGATGTAAGCGGCTCACATACAATCATTAAGAAAAAATCTGGCAGTCAATTTCCGGATTTTGTAATAGAATACGCAGCAGGTTTAGCGGCCTATTTTTCCAAAGCTAAAAATGCAACCTTAGTTTCGGTGTCTTTTACGCCCAAAAAATACGTCCGAAAACACAAACGGCATCTTCCCGGACAAGTAACCTTAGATAGAGAAGAAGTTATTTTAGTACCTCCGTTACGCCCCGAAAAAGAAATGCTATAAATCATTACTGCCAAATTTCTTTGATACGCTGCCACCAAGATTTTTTCTGGTTATCCGTATTTTGGCTATTGAAAGAAAAATCATTTTTCGTAAAGCTACATAGCCACAGAAAAGGGTCTAACACCCGGTAAGAATCAAAAATTCCTTGTTCATTTTTCTCTGTAATAGAAGCTACTAAGGTAAATCGAACTTCCAAAAACTGGTCGCGAAGCATATTCACAAAACGATTACACTGCTTTTCTTGTAATAACCATTCTTCAATGGCATTGCTTAAATCCATTAGTTCTAAAACACGTTCAGATAAACTATTTAAGTACCAGCTATTTAGACCAAGTTTAAGAGAATTGGAAAGTTCTGCGGGTATCACCCCATTAAGTAAATCAGCTTTGGTGAAGATAACAACAATGCGCTGCCTCGTTTTTAAATCAACCGATAGATTATCAGCCACAGCGCGAATATAAGTATCCAATAACCCTGTCATCTCTTCGTCTAAGCGGTTTTGATTACAATCTAATAAGCTAATAATAAACAATATAGTGTCAGAATGGGCAACAAAATAACCGGTTCTGTATATCTGAGATGCATCCGTAAAGACCTCCCCGGCAGTATCATAAAAACCAATATAACAGTTTCTAAAGCTGGGAATTTCGTGATAATGAATTAATGCCGGATTAGGAAAGTTTACTGGTGTACTTTCCGGAAGTTTTCCCTCTTCAAACAAAGGTACTTGCTCATATAAAATCTTGTGGGTGTAGTCATCTAAACTTCTATAATAAAAGCTAGGCCAATACTGAGAGAATTTAGATAATGTAGAAAACAATGATGTGAGATACAAGGTTTTACCATGTCCAGAAAAACCTACTACCCCAACCATAGATTTGGGTGTATCTCGATGCTCTATGTAGGTTCTGGGGATTATTGATTGACAATTACTACATTGATAACTTCCTGAGCTATTCACAGCAGATACACCTAAGTCTGTTAGGCAATAAGGGCATCGAAGACTCATTTCATTTAAAGGAAGTTATTTACGCCTTAGGGCGAAACATAATTGCAAAGATAATCGCCACGAATCCCGCCATAATAACCAAGGGCGCAACGTATAATGAAGTAGAAAAATGCTGCGCATCAACAAAGTCATCTATTGACAAAATAAATAACCCAAGTACAATAACAGCAATCCCGCCAAGTATCAAGAGATAATTGGTTTTTGTTAAAGGAAGTTCGTACAAAGTGTCCTTAGAAGTATCTTTTAATTGTGCTGAATTTTTTTTCATGTATGCTAAAATTTAGAATAATCTTATGCCAGAATATAATTTGCAAAGGTAAAAAGTATTCTTGAAAGCATAAAATAGATTTTTTATCACTAATAATCAGTATATTGTAATATTTTTTTAAAATTAATCTATAAAATAATTGGATTGTATTACCAAAAGTCAGAACTTTGCAACTCGATTTAAAAGCCTCCTTAGCTCAGTTGGTAGAGCTACTGATTTGTAATCAGTAGGTCGGCGGTTCAAGTCCGTCAGGAGGCTCGATAGGTCTTAAAAGAGAAAAGAAATTTGGGGGAATACCAAAGCGGCCAACTGGGACAGACTGTAAATCTGTTGACTATGTCTTCGGTGGTTCGAATCCACCTTCCCCCACCAGATAAGCGGGAGTAGCTCAGTTGGTAGAGCATCAGCCTTCCAAGCTGAGGGTCGCGGGTTCGAGCCTCGTCTCCCGCTCTATCTATAAGCCAATGTAGCTCAGTAGGTAGAGCACATCCTTGGTAGGGATGAGGTCACCAGTTCGATTCTGGTCATTGGCTCAACCTAAAATTGCACTACAAAGCACATACATTATTATGGCAAAAGAAGTATTTGATCGTTCCAAACCTCACGTAAACATTGGTACGATCGGTCACGTTGACCACGGAAAAACGACCTTAACTGCAGCTATTACCAAAGTATTAGCCAAAGAAGGTTTAACAGCATTTCGCGATTTCGCATCTATAGATAACGCTCCAGAAGAGCGCGAACGTGGTATCACTATCAACACATCGCACGTAGAATATTCTACTGCTAACCGTCACTATGCTCACGTGGACTGCCCTGGACACGCTGACTATGTTAAGAATATGGTTACCGGTGCTGCCCAAATGGATGGTGCAATACTCGTAGTAGCCTCTACAGACGGCCCGATGCCACAAACCCGCGAACACATCCTATTAGCTCGTCAGGTTGGAGTACCCAGAATAGTAGTATTCCTAAATAAAGTGGATATGGTTGATGACCCAGAACTAATAGACCTTGTAGAAATGGAAGTTCGGGAACTATTAAGTTTTTATGATTTTGACGGAGACAATACCCCTATCATTCGCGGTTCAGCATTAGGTGCTTTAAATGGCGAAACACAATGGGAGAAAACAATCCTTGAATTGATGGAGGCTGTAGATACCTACATCCCAATTCCAGTACGTACTATTGATAAGCCATTTTTAATGCCGGTTGAAGACGTGTTGTCTATTACCGGTCGTGGCACAGTAGCAACCGGCCGTATTGAGCGTGGCGTAATTAACTCTGGTGATGGAGTAGATATTATCGGATTAAATGCCGAAAACCTAAAATCTGTTGTTACAGGTGTTGAAATGTTCCGTAAAACATTGAATCGCGGTGAAGCTGGTGATAACGTAGGGCTGCTACTTCGTGGTGTTGATAAAGATGAAATCACACGCGGTATGGTTATTTGTGCACCAAACTCCGTTAAGCCACATCAAAAATTCAAAGCTGAAATCTACGTCTTAAAGAAAGAAGAAGGTGGCCGTCATACAACGTTTAAAACAAACTATCGTCCACAATTCTATTTCCGTACAACGGACGTTACTGGTACAATCACATTGCCAGAAAACGTAGAAGTAGTTATGCCTGGTGATAACGTAACTATTTTTGTAGAACTTATTTATCCTATAGCGATGGAACCCGGCTTACGTTTTGCTATTCGTGAAGGTGGGCGGACAATCGGCGCAGGACAAGTAACTGAAATTCTTGTTTAACACATAAAAAACGGGTGTAGCTCAATAGGTAGAGTAGCGGTCTCCAAAACCGTTGGTTGTGGGTTCGATTCCTACCACCCGTGCCAGCATATAACCAATGGACAAGTTAAAAAATTACCTTAAACTCTACACAGATGAGCTACTCTACAAAGTACAGTGGCCAACTTTCGAGGAGTTGCAATCTAGCACACTTGCCGTCTTGGTTGCATCATTGTTGGTTGCTATCGTAATAGCCTTGTATGACACAGTGTTTAATACAGGACTTCGATTTATCTACAATTTGTTTTGATATAAAGTCATGGAAGTTCAGCCTTCGGCAGGTGAGCAGTGGTATGTTATTAGAACAGTAAGCGGCCAAGAGAGAAAAGTAAAAAAACATATCGAATTGGAGCGCGACCGTCTAAACTGGCAGGATAAAATCCCGCAAATTCTAATACCCATAGAAAAAGTATTTGAAGTTCGGAACGGAAAAAAGATTTCTCGGGAACGTATCTATCTACCGGGCTATATTATCATGTGCGCACATATACAAGGTGAAGTACTTCAAATGATTAAAGATATACCCGGTGTAATCGGATTCTTAGGTTCCGAAAAAAGAGGTAAACGAAGCGACCAAAATCCCCCTATACCACTCAGAAAATCTGAAATTGATGCTTTACTAGGCCATGTAGAAGAATTTTCTAGGCGAGAAGAAATCCCCGAAAACCCCTATACTGTTGGAGAACAAGTAAAAGTTATGGATGGACCCTTTAAAGACTTTGACGGAATAGTAGAAAAAGTATTAGAAGACAAACGTAAACTGCGAGTAATGGTTAAATTCTTCGGAAGAGATCAACCAATAGAACTTAACTTTGTTCAAGTAGAAAAAATAAATTAACAATATAAGACTTATAAAATGGCAAAAGAAATTGCTACCTACATTAAACTACAGGTAAAAGGCGGTGCTGCGAACCCATCCCCACCGATAGGGCCGGCTCTTGGCTCTAAGGGGGTTAATATCATGGACTTCTGTAAGCAATTTAACGCAAGAACCCAAGATAAAGCTGGACAAATTTTACCGGTAATTATTACTGTCTATACAGACAAAAGTTTTGATTTTGTTATCAAGACCCCTCCTGCAACAATACTACTGATGAAAGCTGCTAAAATAGAAAAAGGATCAGCCGAACCTAACCGTAAAAAAGTAGGTAAAGTTAGTTGGGATCAAGTAAAAGAAATAGCAGAAATTAAAATGCCAGACCTAAATTGCTTTGTACTCGAGTCTGCTATGCGTATGGTAGCAGGTACTGCTCGAAGTATGGGAATTACAGTAGAAGGAAAAGCACCCTGGAACTAACATAATTAAGACAAACGGCAATGGGAAAGTTAACGAAAAACCAGCAAAAGGCTCAACGTGCCTTAGATGCAACGAAGAACTACTCATTAACTCAAGCAATTGAGCTAATTAAAAGTATTACCTTCACGAAATTCAATGCCTCTGTGGATATTGATGTTCGATTGGGAGTTGACCCTAAACAGCCAAATCAAATGGTACGTGGCGTAGCAACGCTACCGCACGGCTTAGGAAAAACTGTTCGAGTGTTAGTGCTAACTACCTCAGACAAAGAAGCCGAAGCTAAAGCAGCAGGTGCAGACCACGTAGGCCTTGATGACTATATCCAACAAATAGAAAAGGGTTGGACAGATGTAGATGTCATCATTTGCTCACCAGATGTTATGGCCAAAGTAGGGCGTCTCGGTAGGATATTAGGACCAAGAGGTCTGATGCCAAACCCCAAAAGCGGTACAGTTACCGCAGATGTGGGAAAGGCTGTAACCGAAGTAAAAGCAGGTAAAATTGACTTTAAGGTAGATCGTTTTGGGATTATCCATACCTCTATCGGAAAAGTAACTTTTACCCCGCAACAGCTTGTGGAAAATGCCACAGAGCTAATTTCCGTAATCCATAAACTAAAGCCAAGTAGCGCAAAAGGCACTTATCTTAGAAGTGTTCATGTTTCTTCTACAATGAGCCCAAGTGTAAAAATTGATAAATCCACAATTCACGGCATTTAATTATGACAAAAGAACAAAAAAACGCAATCTTATCTGAACTAACGGAAGTATTTGCCCAAAACCCAAACTTTTATGTTTTAGATACATCTGGATTGCCTGTATCCAAAATCAACAAATTCCGCGCTTTGTGTTTTAACTCTAAATTAAAACTACGGGTTGCTAAAAATACACTGATTAAAAAAGCCTTAGAACGGCAAAATATAGATTACTCTGGTGTATTTCCAGCTTTAAAACAATCTTCTGCGGTGCTGTTTATTGATGAAAATATCAGCGAACCAGCTAAGATGCTTCAAAAATTTCGGGGAAAAGCAAAAAGCCCAGCCCTGAAAGGCGCATTTATTGACTCAGCTATTTTCTTAGGAGATGAATCTATAAAAGATTTATCCACACTAAAATCTAAATCAGAACTTATCGGTGAAGTTATTGCTATGCTACAAAGTCCGGCACAAAATGTTATCAGTGCCCTTCAATCCGGCGGAAGCAATATCGCAGGTATTCTTAAAACTCTTTCTGAACGTTCCGAATAAAAAAATAAACAACAATTAAACACAAAATCAATGGCAGACCTTAAAACATTTGCAGAACAATTAGTCAATTTGACTGTTAAAGAAGTAAACGAACTTGCTCAAATTTTAAAAGATGAGTACGGCATTACACCGGCAGCAGCAGCTCCGGTAGTAGTAGCGGGTGGTACCGGTGGTGCTACCGAAGAAAAAGCTCCCGAAAAAACAGAGTTCGATGCTATATTAGCCAAAGTAGGGGATAAAAAACTCGAAGTTGTTAAAGTAGTCAAAAATATCACCGGCTTAGGCTTAAAAGAAGCTAAAGAATTGGTTGATTCCGCTCCTAAGCCAATCAAAGAAAAAATCAAAAAAGAAGAAGCTGAAAGCATCAAAGCACAACTTGCCGAAGCTGGTGCCGAAGTGGAAATTAAATAACGTGTTTCAGCTGATAACCAGCTTTATAAAAACGATGTTAGACGCAGTAATTTACTGCGCCTAACATCGTTTTTATATATTTAAAACTTGAAAAAATATTTTCAAAACCTTTAAAAGACATACAAATTGGCAAATCCGATAATTTATAACGATTCAGATAAAGAAAGAGTAGCCTCATTGAGAAATACCGGAAGAATATCATTCTCTAAGTTTGACCGTGATGTAGCTATTCCAGATTTATTAGAAGTCCAAATAGACTCTTTTAAAGAGTTTATGCAGTTAGAAACGCCCCCCGATAAACGGGCTGAAGAAGGGCTTCACAAGGTATTTAATGATAACTTTCCGATTACAGACGCACGTGAAAACTTCGTGTTAGAGTATAAAAGCTACCATATTGACCCTCCTAAACACACCATCGAAGAATGTAAAGAACGTGGCCTCACGTATGCTGTTCCTCTAAAAGCAAAATTATATCTTTACTCTAAAGATGCTGATAATGAAGACTTTGTACCAAAAGAAAACGAAGTATATTTAGCTAACATTCCCTATATGACCCCCAGTGGTACTTTTATCATCAATGGGGCTGAGCGCGTTATTGTTAGCCAGTTACACCGATCTCCCGGCGTTTTCTTCGGTATGAGCATTCATCCAAACGGAACCCGACTATACTCCGCACGTGTTATCCCATTCAAAGGATCATGGATAGAGTTCTCCACAGATGTTCACAATGTCTTATATGCCTACATTGATTTAAAAAAGAAATTTCCAATCACAACTCTTTTGCGAGCTATTGGATTTTCCTCAGATAAGGATATTCTCGATCTATTTGAGCTTTCTGAAGAAGTAAAAGTTACCAAAAAAGACCTCAAAAAATGTGTCGGCAGAAAATTTGCCGCTAGGGTATTACGTACATGGACAGAGGATTTCGTAGATGAAGATACCGGAGACATGGTTATCGTTACCAGAAACGATGTTGTATTTGACAGAGAATATGAGCTAAGAGAAGAAGATATTGAGCTAATTATAGACTCCGGACAAAAAACAGTATTCTTTTTGAAAAATGATGAGCAGATTAAAGAATATTCCATCATTCTAAATACCTTACAAAAAGATAACTCTAACTCCGAAAGTGAAGCCGTTAGTATGATATACCGGCAGCTTAGGAATGCAGATGCTCCAGACCAAGAAACAGCCCGAAGAAGTATTGATAACCTCTTTTTCTCTGATAAACGTTATGACTTAGGCGAAGTAGGTCGTTATCGGCTAAACAAACGCTTAGGACTTAGCAATAGCGAACAAAGCCGCGTACTTACGAAGCACGATATTATCGAAATTATTAAGTATATGGTTGAACTACTTAATAATAAAGCTACAACCGATGATATTGACCACCTAAGTAACCGGAGGGTACGTACTGTTGGGGAACAACTTTATGCTCAATTTGGCGTAGGCTTAGCCCGTATGGCTCGAACTATCCGGGAGCGTATGAATATTCGGGACACAGAAGACTTTACGCCTTCGGAACTTATCAATGCTCGAACCCTATCCGGAGTTATCAATTCTTTTTTTGGTACCAGCCAGCTTAGCCAATTTATGGACCAAACTAACCCATTGGCAGAAATCACCCATAAAAGACGTGTTTCTGCATTAGGGCCGGGCGGTTTATCCAGAGAAAGAGCAGGCTTTGAAGTGCGAGACGTTCATTACACCCACTACGGAAGGCTATGCCCCATCGAAACCCCAGAAGGACCTAACATCGGTTTAATATCCTCTTTATGTGTGTTCGCTAAGGTAAATGACCTTGGATTTATTGAAACACCTTACTGGAAAGCAGAAGAAGGAAAACTAATCAATAAAATCCAATATCTTAGTGCAGAAGAAGAAGAAGGAAAAGTTATTGGCCAGTCAGACACTCAAACCAATGCAGCAGGAGAAATTACTTCAGAACGAGTAAAATGCAGAAAAGAAGGTGATTTTCCAGAAGTTGACCCCGCAGAAGTTCATTACTTAGATGTTTCTTCAAACCAAATTGTGAGCCTTGCAGCATCATTAATTCCCTTTTTAGAGCACGATGATGCCAATCGAGCTTTGATGGGTTCTAATATGCAACGTCAAGCTGTACCACTTCTTCGCGCAGATGCACCGCTTGTAGGCACAGGTTTAGAAAAAATAGCCGCCCTTGACTCCCGAGCACTTATCGTAGCTGAAGGAGACGGCATTGCAGAATACGTAGATGGTAAAATTATCAAAATACGATATACACAAAACGAAAAACAAAAACTACTGAATTTTAATGGTGAAGTTACTGAGTATCATATCACCAAATTTAGCAGAACAAACCAAAATACCTGCGTTAATTTACGCCCAATCATCAAAACCGGTGATAGCGTTAAAAAAGGAGACATCTTGGTAGAAGGTTATTCTACAAACCAAGGAGAATTAGCTATCGGGAAAAATCTACTCGTAGCTTTCATGCCTTGGCAAGGATACAACTTTGAAGACGCAATCGTAATTTCAGAAAGAGTCGTTTCGGAAGATGTTTTTACCTCTATCCACATAGAAGAATATGAACTGCAAGTTAGAGATACAAAACTTGGCCAAGAAGAACTAACCAACGAAATCCCCAACGTAAGTGATGACGCTACACGTAACCTTGACGAAAATGGATTGGTTAAAATTGGAACAGAAATATCAGAGGGAGACATTCTCATCGGAAAAATCACCCCAAAAGGAGAAACCGACCCAACTCCCGAAGAAAAACTGCTTAGAGCTATCTTTGGAGATAAAGCCGGAGATGTTAAAGACGCTTCCTTAAAAGCACCCCCTTCTGCCAAAGGCGTTATTATTGATAATAAGTTATTTAGTAAGGAAAAAAAAGACGCTCGCTCTAAAAATAAAGACAAAACAAAAATAGAAGAGCTTGATAACATCCTGAATATCGAAAACTTAGAACTTCACCGCAAAATGACAGAAAAACTGTTAATAATACTCGGTGAGCATAAATCTGCCGGCGTAAAAGACCAACACGGAAAAGACGTAATTCCCGAAGGCAAGAAATTTACTGATAAAGCCCTCGCACCGGACACCATTAATTATATGGAAGTTACTTACCAAAACTGGACAAAGGACGCAGAAACAAACCAGTTAGTAAGTAGCTTGTTCCAAAACTATCGAGAAAAATATAATGATATTGATGCAAAATATAAACGTATTAAGTATCAAATCAGCGTGGGAGACGAATTGCCCACCGGTATTTTAAAAATGGCTAAGGTTTATGTAGCTAATAAAAGAAAGCTCAAGGTAGGCGACAAAATGGCCGGCCGGCACGGCAATAAAGGGATCGTTTCACGAATCGAAAAACGCGAAAATATGCCCTATCTCGCAGACGGCACACCCGTTGATATTGTCCTAAACCCATTAGGTGTACCTTCTAGGATGAACTTAGGCCAAATCTATGAAACCATTCTTGGATGGGCAGCCAAAAAGTTGGGCGTCAAATTTGCAACCCCAGTATTTGACGGGCCAAGTTTAGACGATATAAATATGCAACTTCAGCAGGCCGGCCTTCCTGAATACGGAAAAACCCAACTCTATGACGGACGTACCGGAGACCCATTTGACCAACAGGCAACCGTAGGCATTATCTATATGCTAAAATTAGCCCACCTCGTGGATGATAAAATGCACGCCCGCTCTATTGGCCCCTATTCTCTGATTACACAGCAACCTCTGGGCGGAAAAGCTCAATTCGGAGGGCAACGTTTCGGAGAAATGGAAGTGTGGGCATTGGAAGCCTTCGGAGCATCCCATATTTTACGAGAACTCCTTACGGTTAAATCCGATGATGTTATTGGTCGGGCAAAAACCTATGAAGCTATTGTAAAAGGAGATCCGCCCCCAACACCCGGTATCCCAGAATCTTTTAACGTACTCCTCCATGAGCTACGTGGTCTCGCATTAGAAATAACACTCGAATAACCAAAAACTTCAAAAAGAAAACAGGCTATGTCTTTAATAACCAATAAAAAAGACTCAAAATCTGCAAGCCAATTCTCCAAAATAACAATCAGTTTAGCCTCCCCCGAGGCTATACTGAGCCGCTCTAACGGAGAAGTGCTAAAACCAGAAACAATTAATTATCGTAGCTACAAACCGGAAATGGGTGGGCTATTTTGTGAACGCATTTTTGGCCCAATCAAAGATTATGAGTGCCATTGCGGGAAATACAAGCGCATTCGATATAAAGGTATTATCTGCGATAGATGCGGCGTAGAAGTTACCGAAAAAAAGGTTCGTAGAGACCGAATGGGGCACATAGACTTAGTAGTTCCAGTTGCCCATATTTGGTACTTCAAAACTGCTCCCAATAAAATTGGCTTATTATTAGGACTTTCCACTAAAAAGTTAGACCAAATTGTTTATTATGAACGCTATATAGTCGTTAATCCAGGGCCTTTTGCAACAGCCGAAAGCGGCGCAACTCCATTAGCTAAATATGACTTCTTAACCGAAGACGAATACTTGGCTTATGTAGAACGCCTCCCCAAAGAAAACTACTACTTAGAGGATACTGACCCCAATAAATTTATCGCTAAAATGGGCGCAGAAGCAATTGAAGCATTACTTCAATTACTTAACTTAGACCACTTATCCGCCGAACTTCGCCTAAAAGCCTATAATGAAACTTCACAACAGCGTAAAACAGAAGCACTAAAAAGACTGAAAGTTGTTGAATCTTTTCGGGCAGCCCAAAAAAGAATTGACAACAGGCCGGAATGGATGACAATCCGTATGATTCCAGTTATTCCACCGGAACTTCGCCCATTAGTGCCGTTAGAAGGCGGGCGTTTTGCTACCTCTGACCTAAATGACCTTTATCGCAGGGTAATTATCCGAAATAACCGCTTAAAACGCCTTGTGGAAATAAAAGCTCCCGAAGTTATTTTACGTAATGAAAAGAGAATGCTCCAAGAGGCCGTAGATTCACTTTTTGATAACTCCCGAAAAGTGAATGCGGTACGTACCGACTCTAACCGTGCCTTAAAGTCTTTGAGTGATATGCTCAAGGGAAAACAAGGCCGATTCCGCCAAAATCTGCTTGGAAAACGGGTAGATTATTCCGGACGTTCAGTTATTGTGGTTGGCCCAGAACTTCAACTCCACGAGTGCGGCCTCCCCAAAGATATGGCAGCCGAATTATTCAAACCATTTATTATTCGCAAGTTAATTGAACGAGGTATCGTAAAAACGGTAAAGAGTGCTAAAAAAATTGTGGATAGAAAAGATGCTGTTATCTGGGAAATCTTAGAAAACGTCATGAAAGGGCACCCCATATTACTGAACCGTGCTCCTACATTGCATAGATTAGGGATTCAGGCTTTTCAACCACGATTAATAGAGGGAAAAGCCATTCAACTACACCCATTGGTTTGTACCGGATTTAATGCAGACTTTGACGGCGACCAAATGGCGGTACACGTACCTCTATCTAATGACGCTTGCTTAGAGGCTATGCTACTCATGTTAGCCAGCCACAATATTTTACACCCGGCAAACGGAACCCCTATAACCTTACCCTCACAAGATATGGTTCTGGGAATCTATTATCTAACCAAGGGCCGCCCCAATCAACGAGGTGAAGGTCTTACTTTTTACTCCGCAGAAGAAGCTATTATTGCCCATAATGAAGGGCGCGTAGCTACCCATGCTATGGTAAAAGTAAAAACCCCAATATATGACCCCTCAACCAAAGACTACAAGATAAATCCTAAAACCGGAGAAACTCATACCGAAATACTTGAAACAAGTTTAGGGAAAATTATTTTTAACGAAATCGTTCCTAAAGAAGTCGGGTTTATTAACCGAGTACTGACCAAAAGCCAGATAAAAACTGTTATTAATCAGATTTTTACCGAATCAGGGATGGCTCGTACTGCTCAGTTTTTGGATGATTTAAAAGGTTTAGGTTTCCGTTGGGCGTTTCGCGGAGGACTATCATTCAGTTTGTCAGACGTTCTTGTTCCGGCAGCTAAAGACCAAGAAATCTCAAATGCCTATGGTAAAGTAGGAGAAGTTCAGGATAGCTACGAAATGGGCTTAATCACTGAAAATGAACGCTATAATCAAATTATTGATATTTGGACTAGGGCAAATTCTAAAATACAAGAGGCCCTTATCAAGCAATTAATAACTGATAATGACGGGTTTAACTCTGTTTATATGATGTTAGATTCCGGTGCACGGGGTTCTAAGGAGCAAATTCGCCAGTTGGGCGGTATGCGCGGTTTGATGGCTAAACCTCAAAAATCTTTGAAGGGATCTGTTGGGGAAATTATTGAAAACCCAATCCTATCTAACTTTAAAGAAGGGCTTACGGTGATAGAATACTTTATTTCTACACACGGAGCACGTAAAGGTTTAGCTGATACAGCTCTTAAAACGGCAGATGCCGGCTACTTAACCCGAAGACTTGTGGACGTAGCGCAGGACGTTATCGTTACGGAGCATGATTGCGGCACATTACGCGGAATACCGGTAGCTGCACTCCGCGAAAATGACGAAGTAGCAGAACATCTTCAAGACCGTATCCTGGGAAGAACCGTTGTGGATGATATGTACGACCCCGCTACCGGAGAACTAATCATAGCTGCCGGACAGGAAATTACAGAGACAATCTCCGCAGCCATTGAAGCAGCAGAAATAGATACTGTCGAAATTCGATCCGTACTTACCTGCGAATCCAAAAGAGGCTGCTGCATAAAATGTTATGGACGTAACTTGGCAAGCGGTAAAATGGTTCAGATAGGAGAAGCCGTAGGCGTTATCGCCGCACAATCTATCGGTGAACCGGGTACACAGCTAACACTACGTACATTCCACGTAGGGGGAGCTGCCCAACGTATATCTTCCGAAAACCAGCTAAAAGCAAAATATGCAGGGAAAGCTTATTTCACAGATATTAAATACGTAGAAAAAGATAACAAAAAAATTGTCGTTTCCCGTAGCGGTGAAATCCGTATTATTGACGAGAAAAAGCCTGATAACGTTCTTCAACATTTCAACAATGTTCAATACGGATCTACCCTGTATATCAATGACGGCGATATTGTTGAAAAAGATACTAAAATAAGCGAATGGGATCCCTATAACTCTGTGATGCTCTCAGAAATTACGGGAGTTGTTCATTTTGAAGGAGTTATCTCCGGCCAAACTTTCCGCGAAGAGGTTGATGAGCAAACTCAAGGTAGCCAAAAAGTGGTTATCGAAAGTCGCGATAAAACCATAAACCCAGAGATTTTTATCTTAGATGCAGATACACAAGATCCCTTGTTTAGACAAGTGCTACCCGTGGGGGCGCACATCATTGTTGATGAAGGAGATAAGATTGTAGCCGGGGATATTTTTGCTAAGATTCCACGAATTGCCTCAAAGAGTGCAGACATTACCGGAGGTTTACCCCGCGTAACAGAACTTTTTGAAGCCAGAAACCCATCAAATCCGGCAGTAGTAACCGAAATAGACGGAACCGTTTCTATGGGTTCTATCAAACGAGGTAACCGTGAAATCACAATCACCTCCAAAGACGGAAGCGAAACCAGAAAATATCTTGTTCAGTTAAGTAAACATCTTTTGGTACAAGAAAATGACTTTGTGCGAGCAGGCGACCCATTGTCAGACGGTGCCATCACCCCCTCAGATATTTTACATATTAAAGGCGCAGGCGCAGTGCAGTCTTACATCGTAAACGAAATACAAGAAGTATATCGCTTACAAGGGGTAAAAATTAATGACAAGCATATTGAAGTAATTGTCCGCCAAATGATGCAAAAAACACAAATAGAAGACCCAGGAGATACTCTTTTCCTTGAAAAAGAAATTGTAGATAGGCTTGACTTTCAAGAGGAAAATGACTGGATCTGGGATAAGAAGTTTATAGAGGATGCCGGAGATTCCACCACATTAAAGGCTGGTTCTATCGTTTCTTATCGGGTAGTTCGTGATGAGAACTCGATGCTAAAGCGAAAAGATAAAGCATTGGTTAAGTTTCGGGACGCAAAGCCGGCTGTTGGTAACCTAACACTACAAGGGATTACCCGTGCATCTTTGGGAACAAAAAGCTTTATGTCTGCCGCATCATTCCAAGAAACTACCAAAGTTTTGAGTGATGCTGCCATCTCCGGTAAAGTAGATGAATTGCTGGGCTTAAAAGAAAATGTTATTGTTGGGCACTTGGTTCCAGCAGGAACAGGCATACGTGCCTATGAACATCTTGAAGCAACACGAGATACCAATACATTTCCATACGAAACCCATAAGTCTTCCCACAATAATCAATTTACCTCCGTTTTCTTAGAGCAATAATAAATAAACCTATAAAAACAACGTACTATTTCTACAATAGTACGTTGTTTTTATACAATAGTGTTGCTTTTTTCCACAAGGGCTATAGTGTAAGATATTTTTCAGTTAAAAAAACGTAGTTTTGCAAAGTTTTATCTATTAAAAGAATCGGGGTTTGCTTCGATTAAGCTATTTATTAGGGGTTTGGGTTATTATCTTATTGATAGGTATGCCTTTTTCCGGTGTTTCGCAATTGCGGACACGCCCGGACGGTAAGCCCTGTAAAGGTCCGAACTGTGATCCTAATGCAAGATACAAACGGTATAAACGTTTTTTGTTTATTTCATCTTATGCCCCGAAGCCCTATAAACAAAAAAATATTCCGGTTCAAACCAAACCTTATGTAGTCAAAAAGCCTTCACATCAGCCGGTAAATATTCGCCCTTATGCATTAAAGATGCAAGAGCATCGCCGTTATGTTCAATATAAACCCTACACTTTGAAAGGGCAAAAGCGGCTTAACTCTACATGGTTACGCAACTCTAACTATCGAGTATATCGCCAAACACATCGGACAAATTACTACAATGCTCGCCCGCTTGGGGGTATCAATATCTTACACAAAAATCGGCAGTATGTTCGGTTTCGCCCCAATCAGTTGAACCATAGAGCATTAACACGTGCCGGGCAGCGTTACAACAGAATATCTCACCCAAGTTTAGGAAATGTTTCCCAACCACGATTGCAGATTTTTCACCGAAACGACAGCAAAGTGGCTCTTCCTACGCGCACATACATATCGCATCGCAATGATTATCAAAAGTTTACACAAGGTAGTTATCGGGTAGGGCATAGAAATGGTTTTCAGAATTACAACAGTCCGCGTTTTTTTATGCGGCACCAAAATGGCCATCAGCGATATTCCAGCCCTACTTATGGTCTAAAACGCCGTGATTTTCAGCAGTTTTCCTATCCTCGTTTAGCTATCCGAAGAAACAATCTACAAGGTGTTTCTTCCCCCCGCTTAATTGTTGGGCATAACCGGAATTACCAAAGATATAATTCTTACCGAATCATTATTGGGCATCGAAATTTTGAAAAATTTGGCTATCCAAGATTGGCATTAGCCCGAAGAGATTTTCAACGATATACACAACCTCGACTACAGATTTTACATAAGAGCCTACATGGGTATCCTCAAATTCGGCTACAGGTATTACATAGAAACTTACAATCAAATTGTTATCCTAAGTTGCGTATAGCTCATCAACCTGTACCACAGTTTTGTGCTCCAAAGTTACTGATTAAACACAGTTGGGTACATAACAATTGCTATCCTAAATTGCGCATACCTCATAAGTCATTTGAAAATATGTGCTATCCTAAATTGCGGATTCAGCATCAAAATTTAGGTTCAGTATGTTATCAACCGAAAATAAGATACCGTCGTTTTGACTTTAACCGCGTAGCTTGCTACCCTAAGCTGCAAATCAGGCATCAAGATTTATCCCAAGTGTGCTTACCTAAGTTGCGGATACGGCATAAAGACTTGTCGCAAGTATGTTATCAGCCAAAGATTCGTTATCAACGTACTGATTTTAATAAGTTTCCGTGCTATCCTAAGCTGCAAATTAGGCACAAAGATTTTAATCAATTCACCTGCGGAATGCCCCAAATAGCGCATCGTCCTTTTGGATCATATAAAGTTGCGTGCGACCCCAATATCTTATCTCCCACAACCAATATGGAAAGAATTGGCAAAGAAGTAAAATACCTATTTACCAATCACCGTAAGCATTGCAAACTTCAAGCAATTCACTCTGGCGTTTCTGTTGGGTCTATTGTAGAAACAAAAGTGTGGAAAAAAGTAGTCGTAGCAGATTATATCGTTCGAAAGAAGCGACTTCGGTTTGTACGTTACACAGACGGCGATTCTCTTAATGGCCATATTGTGCATAAGCCGATACCTTCTGTTCGAAACATTGTCGTTTGGGTACCTAAAAAAGGAGGAATGCGTAAGCCAAACGGAATACCTAATTTCAAAAAAGTACGCTTAACCGTTAATGAAACCAAAGAGATTATGATTCAGAATTTACTGATTCGAGATAAGGTAAATTGGTTGGTTCAGATGTATCCAGAAGAGCGTATGAACTTAGAGGTTTTAAAGAAGAAGTATAATTGGAAACCTTTGCAACGCGGTGTTCGTGCCCCCAAGCCTGATTCTCCCGTACCTTCAACGGAATAATGAATACTTTATCTAATAAGCCGCCTTTTCAAGGCTTAATGGTATTAGAAATAGCAACGGTTTTAGCCGGGCCTAGTGTAGGGCTTTTTTTTGCTGAACTGGGAGCTACGGTTATCAAAATAGAATCACCTCATAATCATGATGTTACCCGAAGTTGGAAAATTGCGGCAGAACTTCATACTGAAAAGTTATCAGCATACTTTGCCGGAGTTAATTACGGGAAACAGTTTCGTAAAATAGACCTACGGTCAGCAGCAGAAAAAACGTTATTTGAAGATCTTGTACGGAATGCAGATATTTTAATTGTAAACTTCAAGCCGGGTGATGCCGAAAAGTTAGGTTGTACCTATGAGCATCTATCTAAAATCAACAAAAGACTTATTTACGCGGCCTTAACAAGCTACGGCTTAGCAGATAGCCGCCCCGGATATGATGCCTTATTGCAAGCAGCTTGCGGTTTTATGCACCTAAATCGTATGCCGGACGCAGCACCTCAAAAAATACCTGTCGCTATGATTGACATTTTAGCGGCACACCAGCTTAAAGAAGGTATCCTAACAGCTTTATATAACCGCGAAAAAACAGGCGAAGGAGTTTACCTGCAAACCAGCTTGTTTGCATCCGGAATCACTGCTTTGGCAAACCAAGCATCAGCCTTTCTCTGGGCAAAATCAGAACCCCAACCCAGCGGCTCAGAGCACCCAAGTATTGTACCTTACGGAACAGTATTTTATGACCAAAACCACAAACCTTTATGCCTCGCCGTAGGCAATGATAAACAGTTTCTGGCACTTTGCCGTACTTTAAAAATCTCTCATGTAGGAGAAAATGAACTCTTTAAAACAAATCTTGAGCGAGTTAAAAACCGAAAAATATTAATCCCAATATTACAAGAGGCTATTGGTAAAGAAGATAGAGATATTTTAATAAAATTATTAATTCAAGAGAAAGTTCCGGCAGAAGCTGTTTGTACTGTTTCGGAAGCCTTAAATACTGCGGCAGCTCAGGAACTAATGGTTTCAATAGGTTCGCAAACATTATTGCATAGCGTTGCCTTTGAAACAGTTCCGCCATCTTGGTTGCAAAACACGTACTCATCACCAGAGTAAAAAAACAACTACCATAACCCAACCAACTTTTAAGCCAAGCCTTTGTCTGTGAAAAATTATTAGTTTTGTGTATGGAGAAATACACAAATAGCATCAGAGGTCTGTTATCTCGCCAAAAAAACAGTTGGGGAAAATACATAAATATTTTATTTTTAGGGAATTATTCCCATTTTGTTTTTAGTATTGCTATATTGGGATTTCTTATTATGCTGCATAATTCCCTTTTTGCACAGTTAGGATACACACAAAAAGGAGCAGCCTCTTATTATGCGGATAAATTTCACGGGCGATTTACTGCCAGCGGAGAGCGTTATGACAGAAATCAGCTTACAGCAGCCCATAAAACAATCGCATTTCAAAGTATTGTAAAGGTTACAAATATCAGCAACGGCAAAACAGTAACAGTTCGAATCAATGATCGAGGGCCACACTCACCCGGCAGAATTATAGATGTTTCGTATAACGCAGCCAAAGAATTGGGGATTTTAGCAAGCGGAACCGGAAACGTAAAAATAGAGGTTATTGGGCTAAATGGAAAAAATCCAGAAATTCATAACAACATAGAAAAAACGGAAACAACAACTACAAAAGAGCAAAACCCACCCATAGAAACCTCAAAACAGCCGGAGAAAATAATCGAAATAAAACCACCTCAACCGGAAAAAGAAACACCTAAGCAACCGGAAAACACTCCCCCACCGCAAGAAGTGAAAAAACAACCGATAGACATAACTATTTTCAAAAAAAGTGGCATCTACAACCTTGACGGAAGCAAAGCAACGGTAACAGGCTGGGGAATACAACTTGGGGCTTTTCGAGATCTTGAAAATGCCTTGCGCATAGCAGAAACCGCTAAGCAAAAAGGATATTCCCGCGTTTTTATCTGGGCAATAGCCAAAAAGAACAGTACATTATACAAAATTACCTTGGGAATCTATAACGATAAAGCTACCGCTAAGAAAAATATAACCGAAATTAACACCAAAGGATTAAGCGGATCCCCAATTGAATACCCTAACTAAAATACAGTGTATCAATATTTTAATCATAAAACAAATTGTATTGTTACCTTCTGCCTAATAGCAGTTTGTTTTTTTTCTTGCCAAACAAACCGTCCATACTATGCCAATAAACAGGCCAAAATAGACTCCTTAGATTTACAAAAAACGCCGGATTTTAATTTATTTTTGATAGGGGATGCCGGAGCTGCCGAAAAAACTAAGGGAGGAACTGCCATAAACTATTTAGGCAAGCTCATTCCAGATAAGTCTATAAATCCCCCCAAAAGCTGCGCACTTATCTTCTTAGGAGACAACGTGTATCCCAAGGGGATGCCCAAACCTACGCATGAAAAACGTAATGAAGCCGAAAACGCCCTAAAACCGTCCTTAGAAGTTGCTAAAAAATGCTTCGGAAAAAGGATTTTTATACCCGGAAATCACGAATGGTATAATGACCCACAAGACGAAGCCGATTATATTTTTTCTCAAGATTCAACGATTGAATTTCTTCCGGCTAATAACTGCCCGGGGCCCGTTGTTCCTATCAAAGCAAAAAACTTTTCTGTTATTATCATAGACTCGCAATGGTTTTTACAAAACCAAAAATCCAATATAAATACCTGTAAACAAAGCGATAGTATTTTTTGGAAAAACTTAGCGGATACGCTGCAAACCTATCAAAATAAACCTATTATTCTAATTGGTCATCACCCGCTCATCAGCAACGGGCATCATGGTGGGTATTATCATTGGTTAGACCACATTTTTCCCATTCGGCAAATTACTCCTTATGGATTCATTCCACTACCTGTTATTGGAACAATTATGTGCTTAACCCGAAAATGGATTGGGCACAACACTGATTTATCTAACGCCCGCTATCGAGAGTTTAGCAAAAAAATGATTCATCTGATTGGAACATTTCCCAACATACACTACGTTTCTGGGCATGACCATAATCTGCAATTTCATCATCTATTGCCCAAAAATTTTGATATACAACACCCATTTTCGCATACCGTTAGTGGCTCAGGGAGCAAAAGTTCTTATGTAGGAAAAAGGAATCACGCTTTGTTTACTGCGCAGAGACGCGGTTTTGCCGTAATTTCTGTAATAGCCGATACGTTTTTTATGACTATTTATGATGCTGAAAACGAATGTATTTTATTTCGTAGGCTACTTTTTTGACTTTTGGCGTGCAGGTTTTAGCCGTTTTTTTATCTTTTGCCAAAGCGTTTTAGGGTTTTCATCTTCAAAGTAGCCGTCATTATACTGCCCATAATAGCCTCCATAATAGCCACCTCCGTCATAATAACCATAGCTTCCAGATTGCTCTGAAAAACCATTTAAAACACAATATAAGTTCTGCAATTTGTGCTCTTCTTTTATTCGTTTCGGAATTTGTGCAAACTGCCTTAGAGAATAATTGTATCTAAATACATACAAACAAACATCACTTAATTTTGTAATTGGGATTGCATCTGAAACAAGCCCTACCGGGGGTGTGTCAATAAAAATAAAATCATAGCTTTGGCTCAACTCTTCAATAATTTTACCAAACTGCTCTCCCATAATTAATTCTGCAGGATTTGGAGGAATTGGGCCTGCTAAGACAATATCTAAATTTTGAAGTCCTGTATTTTTGATAACAGATTGAATATCAGCTAAACCAGCTAAACAGCTGCTTATTCCAACATCATTTGGAAGATTAAGTCTTTGGTGCAATTTTGGTTTTCTTAGATCGAGTTCCAAAATAATTATCTTTTTATCGAGCAATGAAAACATCGCTGCTAAATTTGAGATAATAAAGGACTTACCTTCTCCGCTAACCGAAGATGTAACGCTAATAATAGGGGTCTTTTTGCTATTATTACGAATAAATTGAACGTTTGTTCGTAACGCCCGTAGCGATTCTGTTATTGCAGAACGCTGATTTGCAATAACTTGTATTGGACTTTGTGGTGCTCCTTTATTTTCAATGCTCCTAATAACCCCAACTACCGGTATTCCCGTAAGGTGTTCTACTTCCGTAGGTAAATAAATGCGATTATTAAAGAAATCAATAAGTAAAATGACAAATACTGCGCCGCCGCCGCCCATTATGAAGCCCAATAAATACACTAATTTTTTGGACGGAGAAACAGGATCTTCTGGCACTATTCCTTTATCTACAACTCGGGCTGAAGAAACTACAGAAGCACGCGCAATAGATTGCTCTAAGCGCTTTTCCATCAAAAGATCATATACTTTTTGGTTTATTTCATAGCTACGCAGTAAGTTGATAAACACACGTTCCGTTTCCGGAATTGTTGTTAAACTTCCCTTTGAATCTCGAATAAACCTGCTTAATAACTGAATCTGCTCCTCTATTCTTTTCTTAGCAACTTTGATATTTTGCTGGATAGCACGTTTTGTTTCTGCAATTTTCTGGTCTATTTCCAAAACATAGGGGCTTTCCGGTGTGTAAACCTGTAATCGAGATTTTCTTTCTGCATTTAATTGGTTCAGTATTCCTATCAACTCTATCAACACAGGGTCAATATTTCCTTCAAGGTTAAAACTTAAATTTGAAACTTCCTGATTATCAGCAATTTGCTTTTCTAAATTGAGGATAGCTATTTTTTGGATTTCCAGCATATTTTGCTGAACTTCTTGGTTAGATACACGCTCTAAGCCAAGTTTGGTATTTAATTCTACATCTACAATGTGGTTATCACGTTTAAATTTTTCTAATTGTAATCCGGATTCTTGAACCTTTAAGGAGAGTTCGGATAGCAAATTATCTATAAAAGCTAAGGTTTGGCTGGCTGCTTGAGCTTTAATGAGTATGTCTTGATCTATATACACCTGTGATAGCGTATTAACAAAATCTGCCGTAAGTTCCGGAACAACGTCTTTGATTGAAATTTCAACCAGAGAGACCTCCTTAACCGGCTGCTTTATAGAAAGATTTTCCCGAATTCTCTCAATTATATCAACCGTCTTATTGAAATTAAAACGATATTTTTCAAATTCAAGTGGTATTGAGTCTATTCTTACGAGTCTAAATTTAATTGGGGGAAAACTGACCCATTCTCCGAACTGAACTGTTTGGGGCTTAAAAACGGCCTCTAAATCCGTGCCTTTTGCAGCTAATAAAAATTTGTTTGATTGGTTAGGGTCTATTTTTACCGAAAAATAGCCTTCAAAAGGTAAGCTATCTCGGCGGGTATATTCTACCCGAAAAGGAGCTTTGTTGTACATTTCTCTATCAACAAATCTCCCTGCAGAAAAATAGCTTACTCGAAGAGGCAACTTTTCTATAGAAGCCTCTATTAAACTTCTGGATTTTAAAATTTCTACTTCGGTGAGTAATTTATCTTTGAGAGTAGTGCCCGTTAAATCAGCAAAATCACCATACAATCCCAAGTTATCATCTTCTACCCGCACAGTAGCAGTAGCTTGAAAAAGAGCAGGGGTATATCTTAAAAACAAAAAGGCTACGGTAACCCCCAATAAAGTCCCCAACAAAATCCACTGCCATTTTTTGAGTATGGTAAATAAAAATTTCCGTAAATCAATCGCTTCGGCCTGTTGGTTAGAATCCGCTGGACTTGTTTGCATAAATTATCGTAGAAAACGAAACCCTAAAATAATCGTGCTGGCAATCGAGGTGATAATAGTAACAAACGGCAAAATAGGGCCTAACACTTCGTTTACCAACCGGCCACTTCGAGGCTCAATGTAAACAATATCTTTGTTCCGAATAATTAATTCTTCGGTTTCAATTGTTTGGATGTTTGTTAGATTAATCAAAAGCACTTCAGGATTTTTAAAATCCCCACGAATTATCTTAATATTTCTTTTTTTGGCATAAACCGTAAAGCCTCCGGCCTGTGAGATGGCTTGAGCCAAATGTAATCGTTCCTGAGCTAAGGGATAGATACCCGGTTTTTGAACTTCCCCTAAAATACTGAAGGTAAGATTCAGTATTTCAACGCTTACGATAGGATCATTAAGGTATTTTTTATAGAGTTCTTCTAACTTCAATACTGCCTGTACACGAGTTAAGCCTACTAAGTTTACCCTACCAATTACGGGTAAAGCGACTAAACTGTCTATACCAATCAGATAGCTAGGGGGTGTATCTGATTGATTTGTTTTAGGGATAGCTGATGCCAACTCTACGGCATTCGAAACACGTACATCTAACCTATCTCCAACAGACAAAATGGGAATTATTGGTACGGAACTTTCTTGGCCAGACACACGCACGACCGTTTCATGGCGCATATCAACGGGATTAGCTGTTTTAAACAAAACCTGCTGATGCTTATAGCCGCATCCGGTAGTCGCCAAAAAAGCAGTTAGTGCTATGCAGTAAAAAAATATACGAGAAAACACTTCGTCGCAAAATTAAACGCTTTTATCGTTAATCCGGCAAATAGATTAAAACTTTATTGGCGATTTATTTTGGGTAAACAATACAGTTTGTATTAGAGGTTATTAACCATAATTTTGTAGGCTAAAACTGTGCCTAACAAAAACCAACCTTCCTTAGATAAGCAATTTTCTACGTATTTAGAAGCTAACCAATTGATAAACAAGCATCAAAATTTACTTTTAGCTTGTAGTGGCGGGGCAGACTCGGTGGCTCTTGGCTTGCTGTTATTCAAGAATAACTACCGTTTTTCCTTAGCCTATATGAATTTCAATCTTCGTAAAGAGGCCGAAGAAGAAGAAATTTTTGTCCAGAAATTAGCTGAACAGTGGAAAACTTTTGCTCATATCAAACAGGTTTCTTGCCAAGAATATGCTAATCAACATAAAATTTCTATTCAAGAAGCGGCCAGAATCTTACGTTATCATTGGTTTAATGAACTCATAAATCAGTTTCACTATGATTATTTACTAACAGCTCATCACTTAGACGACCAAATAGAAACCATCTTTGCCTCTGTTCTTAGATCGTCTGAATTTGCAGTTATCTTTGGAATACCTGAAAAAAGAACCCTAATTGTTCGCCCTCTGTTAAACTTTTGTAAGAAAAAAGACTTGCAGCAATTTTTAGAATCAGAAAACTATACGTGGTGTGAGGATGTAAGCAATTCTTCTAATAAATATCAACGAAATTTCATTCGTAATCACTTAATAAAAGATGCGTTATTAGTTAACCCCGGGCTTCATTCTTCTTTACAGCAAAAAATAGGGTTATATACTCAACAAATTGCTTTTATCGAGGAGGTATTTCGCCCCAAAATTGCTCTTTATGAAACAGCAGAACCGGACGGCTTTGTTACATTAAATTTCCAGAAATTAGCTCAAAATGAAACTTCGCAAGCAGCTAAGTTATTTGAAATATGGTGGTTAAGTAGGCTTAGGTTTTCATTTAAGCAAATAGCGGAAATTCTTGCGTTGAGGCAAACACAAGTGGGGAAAAAAATATTACTGAACCAATATGAAATCTGGAGAGAACGAAGCGGAATCAGTATTGGTTATCCTGCTTATGCGGCCTTGGACACAGAGATTCCATTACAAAATCATTGCACGATTCAATTAGCGAACCGAAAAATCTATGTAGAAACTTTAGCCACCGAAAAGTACTTTCTGAGATACTGGAAAGCCGGAGATAGGCTAAAAATATCCGTAAAAGCCCCCAACTCGATTCTAATCAGTGATTTTTTGACCAATAAATCAATTCCGGCAAGGCAAAAAAAGAATTGTTTTGTAATTACAACTGAATCAGGAGAAATAATAGCCCTTGATAGCCTTTGGTACAGCAAAAAGCATCTGATTAAGATTCAGGTAGAATGGATGCCCGTTTCTTATCCAACAACCGATTCCAGTTCAGCTCTTTTGGAATAGGAATATTTTTCAACATATTGTCTGCTAATATGTTGGCTGTTAAAGGTGCAATTAACACACCTTTAGTGCCGAGCCCGTTCAACATAAAGTAATTATCATATCGAAAATGCTTTCCGATAAGCGGTTTTCGGTCGAAAGTTGTTGGCCGAAGGCCGGCTTGCTGGTTAAGCCAGTGAATATTTCGGATTGCTAAAAGTTCTTGGGCTTTATCTTGCAGTTGTTGTGTTGATACGTCCGTAACTGATTCATCTTCAAAGTCTAATTCGTAGGTAGAGCCTATTAAAAAACAACTTCCTTCGTTTAGCACAAAAACAGCTCTGGATAACCCAAAATCCACATTGGTAGGCGGCTCAAAGGTGCAGAAGCCTAACTGGCCTTTTAGGGGAACGACACATTTTGCCGGCCAGTCTGAATCCTGCAAAATATCAGTTCCCGTACAATTTACTACAAAACGGTAGGATTCTCTCTTTCCGTCAAGCTCAAATTCTCCTGAATCTAAGAATAGTTGGCTTTTTAATAGTGGTTTATTCAGAAACTGAAAGCGGCCAGTTTGGCTTAAAATCGGAATGACTTTTTCTATAAAAGAATTTACTTGTAATCTATATCCTTGTATGTTAATTCCGCCAAATGGGTCTATCAATTCTGGAACTCCCTTAGTTCCAAACTGATAGTGAACAAAGGGGGCGAAGTTTGGGTCGGCACTTTTTCCTGCCCATTCATTAGCTTCAAAGGCAGTTTTAAAAGGTCGGTAAAGCTGTAGCGGCTGCAAAAGATATTTTAAGGAATTTAGATACGGGGATTCAAACCTTTGGATTAGATATTGTAAGAAAGTATCTACTTCCCATGTTTTAGCGGCTCTTTTTCCGGTTATTGGGTTAATAACACCTGCACCTATTCTGGAAGCGGCATTGGGTTTTGGGGCATCAAATAAAACAACGTATTCTCCACGTTCTATCAAGTTGATAGCGAGCCACAATCCGGATAGCCCGCCACCGACTATGAGTATTGGAGGGGGCTTTATAGTTCCCGCGCTGCTAACCATCTTTCAGCATCTAAGGCAGCCATACAGCCACTCCCCGCAGCCGTAACTGCTTGACGGTAAGTAGCATCTTGAATATCGCCACAGGCAAAAACACCTTCTATATTTGTATGGGTACTTTTTCCTTGAGTTATGATATATCCATTTGCATCTAAGTTTAGCTGGCCTGCCAAAAATCCGGTATTCGGTTGGTGGCCGATAGCTACAAAGAAACCAGTTATGGATAGCTGTTTTTCGGTATTATCATTCAGGTTTTTTAGGATAGCTCCGGTTACACTGGTTTCTCCGATAATGTCTTGGGTAACGTAGCCCCACAATATTTCGATGTTCGGGATTTTCTGGATACGTTCTTGCATTACTTTGGAGGCGCGCAGTTCATTTCGGCGGACGATAAGATATACTTTTTTGCAAAGTTTGGATAGATATGCGGCTTCTTCGCAGGCAGTATCTCCGCCGCCTACAACGGCTACGTCTTGGTTACGGAAGAAAAATCCATCACATACAGCGCAGGCACTTACACCTGCTCCGTTAAGTTTTTTTTCAGCCGGTAACCCTAACCATTTTGCTGACGCTCCTGATGCGATAATGACGGCATCCGCAGTAATCTCTTGGCCGTCATCTATAATGGCACGTTTGGGATTTGACTGTAAGTCTATAGAAGTTACATAAGCGTATCGAATGTCTGTGCCAAAGCGTTCTGCTTGTTTTCTAAACTCTTCCATCATTTCTGGTCCGGTAATGCCGTTTGGGTAGCCGGGGAAATTCTCAACGTCTGTGGTCGTTGTTAATTGGCCGCCAATTTGGATTCCTGTGTACAAGACCGGGTTCAGGCTTGCACGAGCTGCATAAATAGCCGCCGTATAACCCGCAGGCCCAGAACCTATAATTAGGCAATGGGTATGTTCAATCTGTTTTTCGCTCATTGAAGGAATAAACTGTCTTTGTTGGTATAATTGGGTAAAATATAGATAGAATCCAAGGCTGTAAGTGCCGGATCCTGAGGATAATAGCAGGAAAAATAAACCATTCCCATAGGTAAAGAAGATATTGTAGCAATTCCTTCTTTATTGGTATTTGTAGTCTTGAAGTAGTTATTTCTTTCCAGATCTAAGCGAGAACGATAGGTTTTTATGAAAAACCCCGGCCCCGTTCCAAAAACCGGATGAAATACTGTAAGTTCTAAATTTCCTACATTTCCAGTGGCTGTTGTATCCTTAACAGGTATATTTAGCTGGTTATTAGGAAGTTCTGTCTTTTTGTTACAGCTAAACAAAACTCCCAATACGGCTACAATAATAATTGCTCGCACCATACGTGATTTCAAGCCCAAATAACGGAATTATTTTTGACTACTCAAAATCACGCTGAGAGATTTTCGTAATTACCTTTTAAAACAACGATACTTATACCTCTAAAACTAATGAAACAGCAGTTGAACGGGTTTTCTTTTTTCGGTTGTTATTTGTGCATTACATAAAGTACCGGTTTGTATCTGAACGTCCGGGCCATGGGAGGCTGTCCATTCATATTGGCTTTTGGTACTCAGGTCTTTTTTCAGTTTAATTTGTACTGCTATGAGTGCATCTTGCTCATTCAAAAGTGATTGCACTAATTGAGTGTTTCCAATTTCATTTTCCATTGCCTGTTTGGTAGCCGGAAATCCAGATACAGAGATAACTGTTCCTTTAACATAACCATGCTCTTCAACCCTAACGATAGACGGTGCTACGTGGGATTCCATGCCAACCTTTATTTTTTTCCCGTCAACCGCCGGAACATATACTAATGCGATTAAGTCTTTGGTATCTGTTGTTTGTTCTATGCTTAAAATGGTCGCTCCTGCCGGAATTAAATCCCCTTCTTTGGCAACTATTTCTAAGATTACGCCGGAAAATGGGCTTGTAATAATGGATTGAACATTTAACTGTGCTTCTAACAGACGCAGTTTATGTAAGGCTTGGTTTCTTTGGGCTAATATTCCGTCGTTGTAATGGGATTTCTGTTCAATAATATTTTGTAAATCTATGTCTAATTGCTTGAGTCGAATCTGGTTTGCCTCTATTTCATGCTGGGTGTTTGTGTAGCTTTGCTTCGTGTTTTCCAAATCCTGTTTGGCTATCAATCCTTTATCTAACAGTTTTTCTTCTGCTTCGATGCGATTTTGCAGGGTAATAATTCTTTCTTTTAAAACCTTAGCGACATTATTAATATCTTTTCGTTTTTTTTCTAAGAAGTCTTTTTGGGCATTAATGTCTCTTTTTTCTAAGTTTTGGCTATTAAGTAATTGTTTTTCGTAGAAGTCAAGTTCTTGTTTCGCGTTTGAGAACTGTACGGCGAGTTCTGGTTGTGAAACGATTGCCAGTGTGTCTCCTACCGAAACTCGTTGTCCGCTTTTTGTTTTGATGTCCATCACTTTTCCGGTTCCGAGGGCGGCTACTTTGGATACGCTTTCCGGTTTTATCAACACTCCTCGCCCGCTTACTTTGGTCGTTACTGTGCCAAAAAAAGACCAGCTAAGCAACACAAGCAGTATTAGTATCATGGCTATCAGCGCGAACCACGGCCTTGAGCTCGTAAGACGCATCATCTCGTCTAATTGCTCAGGCGAAGCGAGTTTTTCTAACGGCTTTTCTCTAAAGATGGGCTTACTCATTGGGTAATTCTGGTAATCCTGTTAATAATTTTGGATACAATACTGCCTCATCATTCACAAAATAAACAAGCATACCACATTCAGCTCTTAGAGCCAGCGTAGATAGCAGATAATTCATTTTTGCTTGAATTTTATCTATTGATGCCTCCATAAGAATGTTGTGTGCATATAACAAGTCCAATATTGTTGATTTTCCTAATTCAAGTTTAATTTGCTCATTTTCGATTATTTTTTGATATGAAGAAACGGTTTCTGCGGCTTTTTCCCAGCCTTGATAAGATAGTTCTATATTTTTTAGCTGTAAAGAGATATTGATTTCAAGGCTGTTTTTCAGATAATCATTTCTGAGGCGGGTTTGTTCTAAGAGACTTTGGGCTTCTAACTGTTTGCCTTTGGCTAAATCTTTTTGTGGTGGGAAGGATAGTGAAATTCCGGCTACAAAGCTGGGGCCGATTGGGGAAGCATATAATGGCTGAATTAAATATTTTCCGGCAAAAGGTTCATCTTGATAGCGGAAACTTTGGCCTGTTAGGCCAATGCTTCCGGTTAAGTCTAACTTAGGTAAACTTAGCTGCTTAGATTGTTCTAAGAGTTTAGTATATGCAATAGCTTGGTACTCAGTAGTTTTTAAATCAAAGCGATTTTGCTCGGCAAATTGTAGGTATTGTTTTCTATTCGTTATTTTGTTTATTGGTACGAGGGTTATTCTTTCTATATCCGGTGTTGGGCGGATTTCGGCTTGATTCGTTCCGGTATTCAGGATCAGCTGGGCAGCTATTTCATTCAACTTGATTTCGGTTTCTAAGCGTTTTCTTTTTTGGTTAGATAAGCTGGCTTTTATGGGAATTGTATCGGATTGTTTTAACTTTCCGGCATCTGCAAGTTCTTGAATATTAGAGAAAAGCTGCTCATAACGAGTTTCTGCTTCTAACATTGCATTAATTTGGGAACGTAGAGTTGCCCAGCGGATATAACTTTCGGCAGTACGGTAAATCTGAAAAGATACTTCTGCTTTAAACTTATTTTCTTCGGATTTTAAAAGGGATTGTTGAATGATTGTTCCTGCATAAAGGCCTTTTTTTCCGGCTCCTTGCAATAATGGTTGAATCAGTGTAAAGCGAATATCTCCCCGATAGCCATTACCCGGTAAATACGAAAATGATTGATACTGAACTCCTACGGACATTAAGAGTTCTTGCCCAGCAGAAAAAGTTTTTTTTCCTGTAATTTGATAGTATAGGCCGTCTGCTCTAAATAAATCTTGATGTAGTGATAAAACCTCTTTATCGTATGCTGATAGCGGTATTTGTGCGGAAGAGATTCCGGCAGAGAGGCCTCCTACCCAGTTAAAAAGTGAACGTTGCTGCTGAAGTAATCCTTGTTGTTGCGACACTCGTAGGTGCGCAATGCGTGTAGAGAAATTGTAACGAATTGTTTGTTCTAAAAAAAAAGTCAAATCTTGGCCTTCACAGACCTCCACTCGCCCCCAAAATAACAAGAAAAGGCAAAAAAACCATCGTATTTTATAGTACACTTTTACCCAAAATCCCATAAAGCAAAAATACACGTTTATTTTATAACTCATTAAGTTTGTTTAGCTCCAGAAACTAACCGAAAAATTATTCTAAAAATATAATTATCAATAAATTAAAAATAATAATACTTTACTTTTTGTTTTAAAATCACAGCTATTTTATTTTTTCTAAATCAACGGAAGATATATCTACATTTTGATAGTAAAATTTAATAATTCGCTTAAAGTCCCATCCTTTTTTTCCGAGTGTTAGTGCTCCGTCTTGGCACATTCCTACTCCGTGCCCAAATCCTTTTCCTTGGAAATGAACAAATTGTTCATCTACATTGATTGTCATTTTAGAGCTTTTCAGGGAGAACATTTTTCTCAATTGTTCTCCGGTGATTACTAATTTATCATCTTGATTCATTAATAGCATTTTAACTCTGCCACTTATATCTTTAACGGTGGAGAATTTACTGATAGTTATGTTGTAATAATTTGATAGGCTGGTATAAAATTTTTTTTTGTTAATTACTTTTGACCATTCTGCGTTATTAGTTCCGTTACAGTTCGTTAGGTCATCAACGCTTCTGAGATAAGATATTTCATTAGCCCAAACGTCTTCTGAGTTAGCTGTTTTTCCGCCACAATTAGCACAGAAAACGGCATCTATCAGGCGGCCTCGGCTATCCATGATAATAAGATTTTGGGTTTTTTGGACTGCTTCTGTGTACTGTTTATGTTTGTAGGTTATATCTCGGTACACTTGGCAATGGGTTTTATCACAAACATCAAAGCCTTCTTCGGCATGTTTGTATAGGTTTTTGTATAGATAAGTGCGGCTACAAACGGCCTGTACCTGCTGAAAGTTTGGGTTCATGTATAGGCCAGCTTCTGCCGCAATAACTCCCGGCAGGTAATTTTCTATAAAAACACGATTGTAAAGTATTAATTCTGAGCCATTACTGAGCACCATAAGCTCATCTGGATAGGTGTAACTTTGTCCTTGAATTTTCATTTTGAATATTCCGCCGGAATCCGGCGAAAAAAAGGTAATTTTATCAAAGTATCCAATCACAGAATCATTGGAGGTTAGTAATACGAGGTCTCCATATATCGAAATTCTTATTGTTTCATCTAACTTTAAACGGTAAAAAGCTTCGGGAAAGCCATTTCCTTGCGCTATGATTGTATTGGGCATCAAGGCCGTAAATTCTAAGTAATGAATATTAGTTGCCGGGGCTATTTTTACGGTTATAGTCTGGCTAAAAACCCCTGTTAAACTTCCAAGCCCAATCCAAAAAAGAAAGTATAAAATTTTAAGCACTTTTATATGGGTAAAGTTAGCAGTAGTTCTTTCAAAAACGTATCTACGGTAACTCCCTCTGCAAGAGCTTCAAAGCTTAGGCCAATTCTATGGTTAAGTACCCAGCCGGCAACGGCTTTTACGTCATCTGGAGTTGTGTAGGTACGGCCGGAAAATAACGCTTGGGTGCGGCTTAAACGGTTTAGGGCAATGGTTGCCCGAGGTGAAGCTCCATATCGAATATAGTTTTTCCATTTAGAGAGCTGATATTCAGCGGGTTCTCTGGTTGCTCTAACTATATCTACCATATATTCTTCTAAACGTTCATTAACTGCTATGCTATTTACTTGCTTCTGAATCGCCTGGATTTCTTCTGACCCAATGATTGTCTGAACTTGCGGCAACTCTGTATGATTCGATAATTGCCTCATAATCATGAGTTCTTCTGAACGATTCGGATAGGTGATGAATATTCGGGCTAAAAATCTGTCTATTTGTGCTTCCGGTAGCGGATATGTGCCTTCTTGTTCTAAGGGATTTTGTGTTCCTAATACGATAAATGGACGAGGTAAGCGGTGAGTTTCGTCTCCAATTGTTACCTGACGTTCTTGCATAGCCTCTAACAACGCACTTTGTACTTTTGCCGGAGCGCGGTTAATTTCATCAGCTAAAATAACTTGGCTAAAAATAGGACCTTTTCGTACTTCAAATAGAGTTGTTTTGGGGTTAAAGATGCTCGTTCCGATAATATCTGCCGGTAATAAATCCGGCGTAAACTGGATTCTCCGAAAAGATAAACCTGTTATTTTAGATAATGTAATGATAGACAATGTTTTAGCTAAGCCTGGCAATCCTTCAATGAGTAAATGCCCTTCATTGATCAATGCCATTAAAATGGCATCTATCATCGCACTCTGACCAACGATTACTTTTGCAAACTGTTTCCGGCATTCCGTTATTAAATATGCGGTTTGTTGAGCCTGCTTTTCCAAAACAGTTTTTTCCATTTATTTACCTTTAAACCCACAAAAGTAATGGATTCTTCATTTAACGCAGGGTTGATATTCTACCCAATTTGAGTATTCATAGCATTGACACTATTGTGATATTTGTTAAAATCTTTATGAGAAAATTTAGCAAAGTATTTTTCTCCTTCACGGAAGTTTCTAATCTTGTAAATTACTCTAACTCAGGTTTTTTAGCTGTTTATCCATTATAGCTAATCCGTCTTCAAGTGATTTTGGTTTGTAATCAATATCTTGCATAGCTTTCAAGATGATAAACCCTGTTTTTAACGGTCTTTTAGCCGGCTGAACAAAAGACTTTGTATCAATTGCTGTAATTAGGGATTCATCTAATTTCCAGAAGCGGGCTACTCTACAAGCCAAGTCGTAAATAGACATAATCTCCGGGCCAGTAAGATGATAGATTCCTGTTTTTTGGCGTGTAATTAATTCAACAATTCCCGCAGCTAAGTCTTCAGCCAATGTTGGAGAGCGATATTGGTCATGCACAACTTTAATAGGCGTACCTTTCTCTAAGGATTCTTTAATCCATGAAACAATATTCATCCTACCCGACCCCAGAACTACACCGTACAAAATGATAGTTCGGGCGATAGCTGCCGGTATTCCACTTTCTATGATTATTTTTTCAGCCTTAAACTTAGAATTTCCATACGTAGAAAGTGGATTTGGTTTACCTTCCTCCCGATAAGGGCCATCTAAACCGTCAAAAATAAAGTCTGTTGATATATGCACCAGCCGGCAGTTACTCTTTTTACAATAATCAACCAAATTCTGAACAGCCTCTGTATTAATCTTGTAGCAGAATTCAACATTTGATTCACAGGCATCTACGTTGGTCATTGCTGCCGAGTTTATTATGTAATCCGGTTTATGAGATTCTAAACACTCCGTTAATTCTTGCTTGTTCGTTATATCCAAAGAAACATATTCATAACCATTCGTTTGAGGGTTTCTATTGTTAGCAATCGAAGTAGCTATTAACTTAAAATCCTGATTATCAGCTAATATATTGGTTATCTTTTGGCCTAATAAGCCGTTGCTACCGGTTAATAAAATTTTCTGCATAAAACTGATTGTATCTATTGTTTAGGAGTGGGTGCGGGAATAAACCAGCAACTTACCAAAAAAGATATAGGTTGCCCAGTTTGGGGAATTGGTGTATATCCGGCCAGTAGTTCTGGTCGGTTTAGTAAATTATAGCCCGAAAGACCAATACCAAACTGCTTATAGCTGAACCGGACGGAAGAGTTAAGGGAAAACTGCATTGGTATTGTGTAAATAGCCGTTTGATAATCTGGATTTGGGCTTCTGTTTTGAACGTTAGGGTGAATGATAAAATCTATTGGTGCCCACGAAGTGGCATAGGCAGTTAAGGAAAGTCCTTGAATTGGTCTTATGGTTATGCCGGAACTCCCTGTCCATTTTGGCCAGTTTAGGAGATTACTACCTGCTATGCTAATGGAATCTGCCGTAAAACTCATGGTGTAGGCAGCACTAGCAAAGACACCTATAATATCTGTATTAACTCTAAGCAGCAGTTCTGCGCCGCGTGTACTTATGTTGGATACTTCCCTATAAAATCTTTTTTCTGTAGAATCTACCTGCGGCATTATTACCTGTTTAGTTTGGTTATGAAAAGCAATAAGTTGGTAACTAAATAATTCCTTTGTGTTTCCTACGATAGCCAGTTCAAGGCTTTTTAATTGTTCTGGGCCTGCCTGCCTTGAACCCGTTACATCCATAGCTGGAATACCTTGCCGATACCAAGGAAAAGTAGGCAAGGCCGCTGTAGATGCCATTAGTTTAATCCGAAATATATTTGCAAATCGCACCGTTAATGCGGCACGGGAGCTTGGCAGCCAAGAAAAATAATTGTGATAATCCGCCCGCGCATGCACCGTTAATGCCATTCGTTTAGGCCAAAACCAACTTTCATGGGATATAAAGCCGGAAATATTAGACTCTAATTCTCCTGCAAAGGGGCGATTTCCTTTGTCCGGCGTGTATGTTCCTAAATAAATACCATTTGCTAACTGCGGTACTTCAAGCCGATAAGCCTGCCCAGAAATATTCCCTTGTATCCCAATAGTTGTTTCACGTTGTTTACCAATGCCCCAACGTGTAGTTTTAAAAATAGACTCAATAGTGCCACGTTGGCTACTCCCACTTAGTCTATAAACACTTCCATAGTTTTTGTAAGGAAATTTAGAATGATATAACATATCTTGGTCTAAACCGAAATTATCAAAAGACGCTCTTAATACCCAGTCATAATTTGGCTTATTGTAAAATACTTTGAAGTTCATCTCTACCGTAGCTCGGGTATCAGCTCTATGGGAGCGTTTAAATGCCTCTTGATCTTTAATAATTAGGTTGTAATCGGAGCGAGTTCGTTGAACCCCCCAGTCATTTCGTTCTAAATTAGCCATAACCGAAAAGCGGTATCGCTGATAACAAGTATAAAACTCAAAACTCGGATAATACTTGTTAACGAACTCAGTTCCTCCCATTGAAGGGCGATATGCTTCATTATGGGTTACGGATAAATCTCTCAGGCTGTCTTGCAAAACAGGTAAACCGTCTGACTGCTTATAGTTGAGTGAAAAATAGATATTTTCAGCGTCTGAAAACTTACGTCCTATTTGAGCATTCGCTAATATCGTATTCCCATTTCCGTATCGGGCAGAAATCAACCCTCGATTAGATTGATTACCAACTTTTGTAACAATGTTGATTACGCCGTATTCTGCATTAAAGCCAAACTTAGAAGTAGCTGCGCCTTTGATAATTTCGACTCTATCAATATATTCTAAGGAAAATCTATCTAAATTAGATGTATTGGAAATCAAGTCATTTGTACGATGCCCGTTAATCAATATCAAAAACCCATTGGGGGTGTCCTTAGAAAGGCCGCGAAAGGCGTAATTACGTTCATTTAAGTCTCCAACCTCAACAAAGCCCGGGGTTATTCGGATTAAGTCATACAAAGATCGGGCACCTAACTCTTGGATTTGTTCTGATGTATAAATGATAGCTACGGCAGGAACTCCAGTTATTTCTTGACTATGGGTGAATGAATTACTAATCGTTATTTTAGATAGTGAATCCATATTTGCTTCATAAATATCTGTTGAATCTACTTGGCCATAAACAAGATAGCTATTTATGGGTGATACAATCCAAAGCAAAATAAATTGAATATACTTCCGCACGGCTTACAAACATAAAGTTAATTGAGCATCATATAGAGCAATTTTAGGGTGCAGTTGATTATGGCATTAGGCGGGAGCGAGACCAGCCGGATGGTGTTTTTTCAAAGATAATTCTATCATGAAGCCGAGCTGGTCTTCCTTGCCAAAATTCGTAGTATTCCGGTATTAGGAGGTAGCCTCCCCAATGAGGTGGTCTTGGAACTTCTTGGTCTTCAAATTGCTGTGCGAGGGCATAAACGCCCATATAGAGGTCTTCTATGTCTATAATTTTTTCACTTTGCTTTGAGACCCATGCGCCAACCTGACTTTCTCTTGGTCGAGTGCGAAAATAAGTATCTGAAATAGCGGGGTCCACTTTTTTAACGCTACCTTGAACACGCACTTGGCGCTCTAAGAGTGGCCAAAAAAATAAGCCGCTTGCAAAAGGGTGATGTAATAATTCTTTTCCCTTACAGCTATTGTAATTTGTGTAAAAACACCATTCACCTGATTCCAAAATCTCTCGAACATATACAATACGTACATTTGGGAGCTGTGTTTGTGGGTTAAACGTAGCTAACGTGATTGCATTAGGCTCTTTTTCTTCTGATGCAATGGCCTCCTTGAACCAACGCATAAATAGCTCTACGGGGTTATCGCCAGCGGTATGGTCGTCCAACACATTTGAACGAAAATCATCTCGTTTACTTTGTATTTGGCTATTGAGTTCAGAATCCATGACCAAAGTTATACAAAATTGAGTGTTTTCCCAAAAAAATATCTTTATTTTAAATAGACATTAAAGACAAAAATAGTTTATCTTTCTAACTATTTAGTTATCAATATATCTTTTGTTAAAAAAGATTTCTGCCTTTAATGTCTATTCTCTATTATTGTTTCAAGTTCTTTTTTACGGCGAGCATTAGGTTAGATTGGCTATTACCGTACTTGTAACCAATACCAAAATCCAACTTTTTGATCGTATTAGTAGAGTCTTTATAGGCTTCTTCTAAATCTTTTTGTTTCCATTTATTAAACATTGGGATTGTGCCGGTATAAACCCCATAAAAGGTTAAATCCCATTGTTTTCTATCAAAGTATTTTAATGGAATGCCGGAGTCGTCTTGTATATAAATTTGGCTAATGTCTAAGATTGTATTTCTAATGGTAGAGAAATAGTCTTTGTGCATTAAGTAGGATGCGGATTTTACATAGGTATGGGTTGGTTTTTGGCTTTGCAGTAGTTTCAGAAAGTTTTCTTTCTTTTTCAGGGAGTTATCACCAATATCAACGCTGAAATAAGTCATTGTTTGGAGTTTTCCGGTTTCTCCTTTTTGGAAATAGACTTTTACGCCGGTAATGATGCTGTCTTGTGGGTTTTGTGGGATTTTTTCGGTATAAGCTACTACGTCGCCTTCTGGGGTTATTTTAACGGCTTCTACATTCAGGATTTTATTTCCTTTTCGGGCTATGAATGCTAATAATGCCGGTAAGGTTCCATCTAATTCAGCACTTCGAAAGTCCGTTGCCATATTTATTGTTTTGAAAAAGGTATGCTCCATGATGGATGCTAAGGATTTTTCGAGGTTAGCAAGATTATTTCTCAGTCGTTCTTTTTTTATCTTAGTTAGTTCCGGTAGATGTCCTTCGGGTTCTAAGCCAAATAATAGGTAAGAATCTGCATTGGGATAAATAGTGTTGATTGTCATGAAGTCTGCTCCACTAAAAGGGTAAAAGACACGGGCATCGGTGCCGGGTAATGGGCTTATTTCTTGTTGTGCCCAACTTGCTAATTTTGACAGGTGGGTTATTTCTTTTTTCTTCCAAGCTTTTTCGAAATATTCTTGGTGTTCTAAGGCTTCGGCGCGGTAATCAATGCTATCCAAAGTACTTTCTGGCGTAGGTGGTAATCCGCCTAAGTATAAAGCTAAGTCATTCCAATACCGGTTGGTGGGAATATTAGGCGTTTTCGCTTTTTGGGTTGTATCCGCTAAAGATGCTTGTGTGCTATCTTGGGGTTGAGTGTTTTTAGAATTAGGGTTATCGGGAGTGCATCCTACCCAAAAGATAGCGATAGCTCCTAAAAATAATAATCGTTTCATGAATGTTTTGTAATATCAGGTTGTTTTGTTTTTGTGTTGATTGGTGGCCATGTAAATAACAAGCCCCAAGGCTATTGTTCCAAAGCCGGCTATTGCTGTTTTATAGTTTTCTATAATTGTATAAATCACAATCCACGCGCTGAGAACCAAGAAGAGTGCGGGAACTACCGGATAGCCGGGAGTCTTATATTTGGGTATCCATTCCGGATGTTTAACTCGATATACAAAGACCCCTAAAACCGTTAAAAAAGCAAACAAGCTTAAAGTGAAGCCAATATACCGCAATGTATCTTCAAATGAAGCTGTTAATACATAGGTAATTGCAATAACTAACTGGATCAAGAAAGCGTTTAAGGGAAGGCCACGCTTATTATTTTTACCTAACCATTGTAGCCCCTGTGTATCTTTGCCCATAGCTGCCGTAATCCTAGGGCCTGCCATAACCATAGAACTGACCGAAGATACTAATGCCAAAGCTATTAATGTAGAAACTATAGAGCCGCCTACATCTCCAAAGATAGCCCTTGCTGTTAGGTCGCCGATAGCTAATTGGCCTTGCATTTCTGGGATAGTTAGGATATAAACAAACACTAAATTCAGCAGTAGATACAACACCATTACTGTTCCGGTTCCCAAAATCAATGATTTAGGCACATTACGCTCTGGGTTTTGCACTTCTCCGGCGATATAAGCAGCCGCATTCCAGCCGGAATACGCAAACGAAATATAAATCAACCCAACGGCAAACTTCCCGGACGTGAGCATCGAAAATTCATCCCCCCGAAAAGATAGTGAAAAACCAGCCGATGCTTTCCCAAACACAAAACCACAAATAATGAAACCTATAATTAACGTTATCTTAGCTACGGTAAAGACATTTTGGGTACGGCTCCCTATGTGTAAATCCCAAGTATGCAAAAAAGTCATCAAAATAATGATTAATAAAGCCGCAACAGGCTCAGGAATCATCGGTGCTACAATGTGAAAATGCTTTGCAAAGGCAGTAGCCGAAGCGGCTATGGGGGCAGCAAAACCCGCAAATAATGAAACAAAGCCGGATAAAAACCCCAATGCAGGATGGTAAATCTTGGATAAATAATGATATTCTCCGCCGGATTGGGGCATCGCAGCAGCTAACTCTCCATAAGATAACGCCCCACACAAAGCTAACACACCTCCCAATGCCCACGCTATCAAAATCCCAATAGGTGAAGGTACATCACTCGATAAAAAACCGGTTGTCGTAAAAATACCCGTCCCGATAATATTGGCTACTACTAACGCCGCAGCGGTTCGAAAACCTACCTGACCCCTTGCTAACGACACCTGCCCTTTTTGCGGCAAACCTACATATTTTTTTATTATTACTAAACACCCAAAAATTAATTCCTGAAATTTAACCAAACATAACCTAAAAACGAAACTTATCCTTAGAACTAATGAGCCTGTTGCACGACAAAAAGAATAAAAATATTTAACTATTTGATTTTGAATTAATTAAATAATTTATTATTTTTGTGGTGTGATAAAGCACGCCCAAATACAGATGAGTTTTAGCCAGCCCTACGTTTCTAAACGCAGTTCTAAAAACGCGTTTCTAAAGCAAATAAATGAGGTAATTGATTGGGAATCAATCGTAAAAATACTTCAAAAACACTACCCAAAAGGGCTTAGACCGGACGGCAGACCCGCCTACAACCCCATTATTCTTTTCAAAATGCTACTGCTCGGCGTTTGGTATAAAAGCCTGAGCGACAGAGACATAGAAGACAGGACCAACACCGATTTAAGCTGGATGACCTTCGTTGGGCTGAGTCTTGAAGACGAAGTACCCGACCACAGCACCCTGTGCCGCTTCCGCAACGAACTGGCAGGAAGCAATGCCTACGACTTGCTGTTGCAAGAACTTAACCAACAGCTTGATAAACATGCTATTACGGTAAAATCCGGCTGCATAATAGATGCCTCCATTACCGACAGCCCCCGCAAACCCACCGGAAAACCCACCTACGAAATTGCCGAAGACAGAAAAGAAAACGAACAAACGGAAGAAGCTATACAAACACAAACGGCTGAATTAAAGCTTGTTAAAGTAAATCAACCTGGCGTGGACGACGAAGCCCGCTGGCTCAAAAAAGGCAAAGAAACCCGCTTTGGCTACAAAAAACACGTTATTACCGACGGCAACGGATTGGTCCTTGCCCTGGAGACCACACCCGCCAACGTCCATGACCATAACCACTTTAACACATTGATAACCAAGGCACAAGTTCCCCCAAAAGTCGCCATCTATGCCGACAAAGCCTACAAATCCAAAGCCCATACCACCTACCTCAAAGCGAAGGGACTTAAAGATAGAGTGTGTTATAAAGCAGTGAAAAACAAACCCTTAACAAAATTACAACTCAAATTCAACCAACTCTGCGGCAAACACCGCTACAAAATAGAGCGCACCTTTGCCGGCACCAAAAGCTGGTTCGGCGGCGGCACCGCCCGCTATGTGGGCATCGCCAAAACCCACGCCCAGCACGCCCTGGAAGCAATTGCATACAACCTGTATAGGTTACCTAAGCTATTAGTAAACAATATGTTAACACCAAAAACGGCACCACCTCAAATGCAGCTATTTTAAGCCTGTAGGCCCAAAATACGCCCAATTGGTAAAAATGAGGCGAAAAAGGGGCAAAAACATAAAAAATGAAACCCCACACCCACAAAAAAAGACGTAAAATGTAAAAAAAACTCCCCAAAAAATCAAAATTTATTTTGAACGGGAGAAAATTTGGGGGTTTTTAAAAATTTAGAGGTTATGCAACACGCTCCTAATATAAACATCTATCTTTTTAATAAATTATATCTTATTGAATAGACATTTTAAATCCTTCCTGAATTTTTGTTCTAAACCATAAGTACTTAGCTATTTTCTGCTTAATATAGATTGATTGGACATTTTTATACTAAAAAAATCTACCTATTAATACGTAGTAATATTTTATCTACGCCAATTATTTTTTCTAAAATCATCAAAAAAACCTTTTTTTTACTTTCTTTTTTCATAAACTTGCAGAATAATACGAACACCTTTTATTGACTTATAATCAATAAGTTATAATAATTTTATAACCAATAAGTTACCTATAATAATAAGTTTTTAACATAACAATAAATATGAGTAAAAGGATTTATAATTTACATGCTGAAGTCTGTAAAGCATTAGCGCATCCACTTCGAATAGAAATTATAGAAGCACTTCAGAATGATGAGTTGAGTTTTACAAAACTTGCAGAAATCACCGACTGCCCCAAATCAAACCTTTCCCAGCATTTATCTAACATGACTCAAAAAGGAATCTTACGAATACGCAAGGACGGTTTGACGAACTATTATAGGCTAAGCTCCCCCAAAGTTGCAGAAGCCTGTTTTTTAATCCGTGAAGTGTTGATAGAAAACTTCAAAAATCATAAGGAAATTCTGGATAATCTTTGATACTGAATTTAACCCAACGAAACTCTTAGGAACAATTTCTACCTAAGTTCTATTGTTTATCTTTTTTGAGTACCACTTTTTGGTTCTCTCTTAGCTCCTTAGATATGACTGTATAAGGGCCGGAGATTATGATTTCCCCTACTTTGAGTCCGGATTTGATTTCAATAAACTGGTCATCACTGATACCGGTAGTTACCGAAGTCATTTTGGTATTGCCGTTGTTAAATAGATAAACTATTTCTTTGGGGGAATCAGTATTGGCAGGTGTTTTTGAATCAACTTCTGATTTTTTTTCTAATGTAACTGCTTGAATAGGAATGGCGATTACGTTAGATTTAGTATTTGTGAATATATTCACTACGGCTGACATTCCGGGTCTGAATGGGCTTTGATAGGCGGCTAAGCCACGCATAAAGGCTGTGTCATTGCGGTAAGAGTCCGGGATTATGGCTACCTTAACGGGAAAGTTAGTTACTTGATCTGTGGTTCCGGCAGCGGTCATATTAGCGGAATAAGCTATTTCTCGTACTACTCCTTTAAAGATGCGGTTGGGGTAGGCATCTACTTCAATTTCGGCAGTATCACCTAAGGTAACCTTAACAATGTCATTTTCATTTATATCAGCTTTTAGCTCCATATCTCTAAGGTCAGCTATTTTTAAGATTTCTGTACCTTGAAATTGGCCTGTGCCCACTACCCGCTGGCCTAATTCTGCGGTTAGCTTAGTGATAGTTCCATTTAAAGTTGCACGAATGCTTGTTCGGCTTAGATTTTCTTTAGCTTGTTTTAACACTGCCTCTGCACTTTGAATGCGGTAAAAAGCGGCCTTAGCAGCTTGTTTAGAAACTTCATATTGAGCCAAAGAAATACGATATTTTAGCTGAAAGTTTTCTAAATCTACTTGAGAAATCACTTTTTGCTCAAACAGCTTTGTATTTCTGGCAAGGTTTAAAGAATCTTGAATTACATTGGCTTCGGCTTGGGCTATGGCTGCTTGGGTGTTTGCATAATCAGAACGAGCACCGTTTAAACTTGCCGTTGCTTGCTCTAAGGCAGCTTGATAGTTATCCGGCTTAATATCAAATAGTTTATCCCCTACTTTCACATAATCTCCTTCTTGAACGTATAAAGCTACGATTTCGCCGGATACTTCTGGCGCAATCGGCAGTTCGATATTAGGTTGTATAATGCCGGATTCGGTGATGCGCTCTATGATGGTTCGCGTAGCTACAACACTTGTTTCAACTTCTATATCCTTATTTTTATGCACTAACCAGAACCATATACTTGCCCCAATCAAAACAAGTAATAAAATGATCCCATAAAGCCTATATTTTGGGTTATTTTTCGCAGCCATTTACAGATACAAATATCGTTTTGATACTAATCTCTATTATTTTTTTTCGGCAAAAGGCTATAAAATTGGCTTAAAATTGGCTTTTTGAGGTATAAGGTTAAAGTTATATCTTAAAAGAGTGGTTCTAAGTAACCTTGTCCGCGATAATTTTGAGCAGCGTCAAATATTGCCCATACATAAGTGTTTTGGATTCTGAAAACCCTACCCTTGCGGCTCATACGAGTTCCAGAATAATTCATAAACTTACCTCGCTGCTTAACTCCCTCTGTAAACAGAAAAACTGCCGCAGTGGACTCCGGAACAGTAGTTTCTCGCAACGTTAATTGAGGAACATCATCCCAAGATGTCTCAAACCGATTTTGGGCGCGAAGATTCATATAACTATAAACCGGCTCATCTGCTTCATTAATAGAAAAATACAAAAATGGAGCATGATATAATTTTAAAGATAAATCATAAGCATCAGAATAAGGTATTAATGACTCCAAAAACCAATGGGCAAAAGAGGTCTCCAAAAGCATCACTTGCTCTTTGATAATATCACTGTTTAGCTCTCGCTCTGTAAGAATTTCAGGCATACGTTTAAGCAGCAAAAATACGACATCCTCCAACAGCCTTTCAAAATGGAATCATTTTTACTGCTTTTTTTCGGATAAATTGATGTATAATCTGTAGAATATCTTTTGTTTCTGGGTATTCCCGAATGCTATCCCGCCAAATATCTATGTTTTGGCCTTGCAGTTGAATGTCTATAAAGCCAAACCCGACGTATTTTCCATTTTGTACCAAAACGATGGCGCGCTCTTCTATATTCCTCCCTATATCCACCAAATAAAAATTCGGTGTTTCAAAAATTAAGGATTGAATTGCATTAGCAAGCCTCAGATTATACGATTTTGGCGGCTCTTTTTGAATACAAGCACCCAAACATTGATGCACTTGATACTGAAAGCAAGACCCTGAAGTATGGTATAACCCCGTCAGTTTCTGGCAAAGTTGGTGCTCTTTAACTTTTTCAGCTAAATAATTTTTAGCTTCTTGCTTGTTTGAAAACGAAATAAGCGGCTTTTTAGGGTGATTTAACCTTTCGATATATAGATTATTGTATCCACGTGAATCTTCAAAAGAAAAGATACCGTAGTTAAAGTAACTTTTTCGCTGAGAACGGTTGTATAACGGTTTTAGCCGCTTAATTTCGTCAGCCTCCCAAAGTAAGGCTACCAGTTCACTGCCGGTTAATTCATAGCTAATATCAGCTATTTTCTGCTTAAAGTCTAACGGCTTTTTGGTATCTGAAAAATGTGAAAATACTCTTTTTTTGATATTGGTGCTTTTGCCAACATAAATCACATCGCCTTCTGGGTCATAGAAATAATAAATTCCGGCTTCCTCCGGTAGATTGTTGAGGGTATCTTCATTCAAAAGTGGGGGAATTTGGGCAGCTTTTAAGGTATGCTGCGGTTGAATTAAGGAAGGTATCCCTTGTTTGAAGATTTTTTGAAATAGCTCTGTCGTAGCGCGGGCATCACCTAAGGCACGATGCTGGCTCTGGTGGTTAATATCTAATTGTTGGCAAATTTTACCGAGTTTGTAGGAAGTTAAGCCCACAAATATCTTTCGGCTAAGCTGAACGGTGCACAAAATAGGACGGGTATAAACATAGCCTAAATCCCGAAATTCATGGCGAACAAACCCATAATCAAAACTAACATTATGAGCAACAAAGACACAGTTTTGGGTTATTTCAACTATTTGTCGGGCTATTTCCGAAAACTTTGGGGCATTTTGCACCATCTCATAGGTTATGCCGGTAAGTTGTGTGATAAAATACGGAATACTCCGTTCCGGATTTACTAAACTGGAAAATTCTGAAAATATGGCTTTTCCATCTGTGATAATAATTGCTATTTCAATAATTTTCCCGGCTTGGCTAACGCTGCCAGTCGTTTCAACATCAATAATGGCATATTTAGTATCCTCCATCTAAGCGTCCTGCTACGGTTCAAAGATAGAATTAAATTTATTGAAACCCATGAAGGTAAAGACTTGGTTTATGAAGTTTTTTGCTCTCTGCTACTCTTTTTATGTGCTACTTCCTGAATGATAATCTAATTTTTAAGTTAGCTGGAGCATGAAACTTAAATTTGTGTTTATTTGTAGCATAAAAAATATGACGGCTGAAATAATCACAAACCGAGGTACGTTACTGGTAGAGTTTTATGAGCAAGATGCTCCTAAGACCGTTGCAAACTTTGTTAAGTTGGCGAAGGCTAAGTTTTATGATGGTTTAAAATGGCATCGGGTAATCCCGCAATTTGTAATCCAAGGTGGCTGCCCAAACAGCCGAGCAGGTGCAACGGGACATCCCGGAACAGGAGGCCCTGGATATAGTATCCCATGCGAACTTACCGGCGGTAATCAATACCATGACAGAGGCGTTTTGTCTATGGCTCATGCCGGCAGAAATACAGGAGGATCCCAGTTCTTTGTTGTACTCTCCAGAGCGCAAACAGCCCATTTAGACGGAAATCACACCTGCTTCGGAAAAGTAGTTCAAGGATTAGACACCCTCGACTTAATCAAGCAAGGTGATGATATACAGCAAATTATCATTCATGAATAATAAAATTAATATTTAAAATTATGCCAAGGCGTATTAAATCTGGGTTAATCCAAATGAGCCTTCCCATGACGGAGGGGCAAGGAAGCATCCCTGAAATTATCGAAGCGATGTTTCAGAAGCATATTCCATACATTGAATCTGCGGGCAAACAAGGAGTTCAGATACTGTGTTTACAGGAGATTTTTAATACGCCTTACTTTTGCCCCGGCCAAAATGCAAGTTGGTATGCCTCTGCTGAGCCTGTTCCCGGGCCTACCACAGAACGGCTTGCCGAATATGCTAAAAAATATAATATGGTACTGATTGTACCTATCTATGAAAAAGAGCAGGCCGGCTTTTTATACAACACAGCCGCAGTATTGGATGCTGACGGAACCTATCTGGGAAAATACCGCAAAACACATATACCGCACACATCAGGCTTTTGGGAAAAGTTCTTTTTCCGTCCGGGAAATTTAGGCTACCCTGTTTTTGAGACAAAATATGCCAAAGTTGGGGTTTATATTTGCTATGACCGGCATTTCCCCGAAGGTGCTCGTGCATTAGGGTTAAATGGAGCCGAAATCGTCTATAATCCTTCGGCAACCGTTGCCGGACTTTCCCAATATCTATGGAAGTTAGAGCAGCCTGCCCATGCAGCCGCCAACGGCTATTTTATGGGCTGCATCAACAGGGTAGGCATCGAACAGCCTTGGAACGTAGGTAAATTCTACGGAAACTCCTACTTTGTAGATCCACGCGGCCAAATATTCGCCTGCGCATCCGAAAATAATGACGAACTTTTAGTCGCAGAATTTGACCTCGATATGATTGATGAAGTGCGCTCTGTATGGCAGTTTTTCAGAGACCGCCGACCAGATATGTATGCACCTCTCGTGCAACCCTAATAAAGCAGCACATTTCGCAGCGTATCCATTAAATAATAGCTTAATCTGGAATACATTATTTCTTTGTATTTAGTTTTATTAAACTATTAAGCTACTGTGCAAGAGATCTTTTTCTGCTATCTCTGCATTTTTTATATGAATTTACGATTACTTCTTAGGATTTGTTGTTCAGTTTGGCTATGTTTAGCGGGTTATTTTTTTACGTTTTTTCATAGCTACGGCCAATTATTCCCGCAGGGGAAACAGGCTTATAGCGTTCAGATGCACTTGCACGCACATTCTCACCACAACGGTGCCGATAAACCAGCCTCTATGCAATGGCACGCACATTATGCTAACCAATTCAACCAAAATGTTTTATGGTGGACTGACCATGATGAAGTGCTTAACCTCAACCGTATTTTAAACTATAACTTTTCATCTACGACTAACGTTGATTCACTGGGAAATGTAGTCAATATGAATGGAGCTATTGATCGCCCTATCCGCTTGGAAGCAGTTATGAGCGGCGGGCAATTTGCTGCTTCTGTGCAAAATAAAATCCTAACGTGGCAACTAACAGGCACAACTGCAAAATGGGATAGCTTTGGCTATGTCCCAAGAGGAACTTTTGGCAAACTAATGCAATTCCGTATGCCAAGACCCATTTCAAGCCAAGCAATGCTTAAATTGGTTGTTGAACCTTTTAATTTTAACGCTAATACCAAACACCAAATTATCGTTGAACTTTCTTGGCATTTTCAGCAAAAACCAGTATTGCATAAAATTATTTACACATTAGTTCCTGATTCTGTTTCATTAAATCCTATTAATCAAGGAGATAGCTTAGCTTATATTTATGTTCCTTGCAAAACAACTCGGGATACTATTCTGTTAAATTTACTAACCGATGCTTCTTTATTATTAGACGGAGACGATAATACAATTACAGATATTCACATTCAGTTGCTTGCTAAAAATGGGCAAACGGCAAAAATGACGTTGTACTATTTTGAATTGTATAGCAATGCTCCGCAGCCCCAAAATCAAATAAATCAAATGGGGTTTTTCGGAAACCGATACGGCGCAAGATATGGACACAAAGAAATCGTAGGAATAGAATTTGCCACCGGGCCTAACAGCAGAGAATACCACCTAAATGGCTTTGTTCCAAGCATAAACATTCGGGATAGCGTTTTGTATGGAGATTCTATGATGCGGATTTATCCAGATTCTTTTGCCCGAAATATCCAAAATGCAGGCGGCGTAGTTTCCTTTAACCACCCCTTTGGAACAAGTTCCTATTTATTAGATCCGGATATTGTTCAAGATAGTAATTGCAATAACGTTGCATTAAAACTACTTCAAAATCAGGTATTTGGCTGTAATATTATAGAAATTGGGTCCTATTCTCGAGGGGGAACGGATTTAAGTAGGCACACTCGTTTGTGGGATATTCTTACAGCAAACAAATTATATCTCTATGGAAACGGCAGTTTTGATTCTCACGGAGGAGCTTGGTATGACATGATGGCACCCAACTCCATGAGTACGTGGGTTTGGGCTGATGACGACTCCCCAGAAAGTTTAATTGACGGGTTAAAAAACGGACGTATTTACTTTGGAAGCCCTTTTCGCTATAACGGACGTTTCAACTTTTGGGTTGGAAGTGCCCAAATGGGAGATAGAACAACCAGTAACCAAATTTATGACACCTTAAGTCTATCCTTTGACCCACTTCCGGTAGGCTCAAAAGTATATGTTTATCAAGGACTTATAAATTCTCCCGGAACCAATGTAAACTATCTCTTATTCAAAGACCAAATTAACCCATACTCCAAAATCTGCCTTGATTTACAAAACCCTTGTTTCATTAGAATAGAAGTTTATGACATCAGTAATCGATGCATCTTATTGAGTAATCCCATTGTTTTTCATACTGTTACGAACCAAATTGCACAGCATTGCACGATAAGTACTTTTGAAGAACAGCCACGTGTGATTGTTAAACCCAATCAAGGAACGTTAGAATTGTACCCGGGTGATTTCCAAAAATCACTAACCATTCACATCTGTAATTCGATGGGGCAGGTTGTTTGGGAAAAACATTTAAAAAATAGCGTTGAATATCAAATAATGCTTTCAGAAGGCTTCTACTCATGGGAATATAAATCAATTGCTTCCGGAATTTACTTTGTTCAATTCTTAAAAGATGGAGCATTCCCATACACACAAAAAGTTATTTTATTAAATGATTGATAATGAATTAGTTGTTAAGATTTTACAGAAAACAACAGCTTTATTGGAAATAGTGGGCGAAAATCCTTTTAGGGCTAAATCTTTTGCTATCGCGGCACAAAATATTGCAAGTTTTCCAGAATCGCTCGAATCCTATGTAACCAAAGGCATAAAACCAAATATTCCCGGCGTGGGTGCAGGTATCTGGAAAGAAATCGTTGAATTATTCAAAGAGAATACATTTCAGCCGATGCAAGAGGTTTTGAAAATATTGCCTCCCGAACTCCCTGAACTCCTAAACGTACCCGGAATCGGACCCAAAAAAATCCAGCAACTCTGGATACAAGCTCAAATCACCTCCCCAAAAGAACTTTTACAGGCCTGCTACGAAAATAAATTACTGAATATCAAGGGTTTTGGAGAAAAATCCCAAAAAAACATACAACGTGCATTAGAATTTTACTTAGCTAATCAAGGGTTTTATCACCTCCATACGGCTTATGCACTTTGGGATTCTTTTGCCCAAAAATTTCCCTATCCGGTGTTTCCCGTAGGAGAATTAAGGCGCTTCTGCCCAACTATTCAACAGATAGAAGGATTAACAAAACTTAACCAAACAATTGATTTTCAATTAGATAACTGGATTTTAAACGTACAAAATGATGATTTTGCTGACTTTTTTTCTTTGGACAAACAGCATCATATTCGTATTTACAAATCAAGTTCTGAAACGTTTTACAAATCTTATTTTTTGCTGACCGGCAGCCAGATTCATATCGAGGCTGTTCTGAAAGAAACTGAACTAAACTTTCAATCAGAAGAGGAAATTTATCAAGCTAACGGCTTTACTTTTGTTCCGCCGGAATGTAGGGAAGGCATTGGAGAATTAGAAAATACCGAACAAAAAGTAGCGCATTTGATTGATAAAAAGGATGTTGTCGGCATTTTCCATGCGCATACAACTTGGTCAGATGGTGCAAATTCTTTGTCGGAAATGGTAGATGCCTGCCAAAAAAATGGTTATCATTACTTAGGGATTTCTGACCATAGTCAATCTGCTTTTTATGCCAACGGGCTATCTATTGGCAGAGTAACGGCTCAACAAGAAGAGATTAGATCCATAAACCAGAAATTAACTGATTTTACCGTTTTTTCCGGTATCGAATCCGATATTTTGCCTTCTGGAGAGTTAGATTACCCTGAAGAGATTTTAAAGACCTTTGATTTTGTGATTGCTTCTATTCATAGTTCGTTTAATATGAATGCTGAAGAGGCTACGCGCCGGCTTATAAAAGCTATCGAAAATCCATATACCCGAATTTTAGGCCATCCAACAGGCAGGCTGCTGCTCATAAGATCCGGCTACCCAATTCATCATCAATATATTATAGACGCGTGTGCGGCTAATCATGTTGCTATCGAGTTAAATTGCAATCCATATCGCTTAGATATTGACTGGACTTGGATTCCCTATATGGCTGAAAAAAATGTTTTGTGCGTTTTATCACCGGATGCACACAGCCTCAAAGGGATACAAGACATTCATTGGGGAGTTCAGGTTGCCCGAAAAGGAATGCTGGCTGCCGAACAGTGTGTTAATTGTTGGAATACAGAAGAAGTGCGTATTTGGCTTACTAACAAGTAGTTGAATTTAGCGAAATTTTTCCTTCGTAAACCAATACTACAGGGCCTTGTAATGTAAATTGTGCCCTTTGGAAGTTAGTTATAGCTATTAAAGCTCCGCCTAATGTATGAATTGTGGTATTATTTGCTGGTTTTAGGGTACGAAAAGCAGCCGCAGCAGCCATTGCCCCCGTCCCGCAACTTAATGTAACTGCCTCAACACCACGCTCATACGTCCAGACAAATAGCTCATTATCATTCAATATTTGTACAAAATTAACGTTAATACCTTGTTGACGGTAGGTTTCATTGTATCTGATTTCTTTTCCAAGTTTTAGAACTGTTTGTTCATCAAGGGGTTGTGAAACAAAGCGAATATAATGCGGAGAGCCTGTATCTGTTTCAAAGTCAGTTTCGTTGATTTGTTTTAAAAATTTAGGAGGATTTAGGCTAATAGATACTTGGTTTTGGTTGTTCATTTGGGCAGTATGATGCCCGTCATAAGCCAAAAACAGAATATCTTGTTTTGTTTCTGGGAATAGGCCGAATTTTTGTGCTGCAACGACCGCACAACGGGAGCCATTGCCACATAAAGAGCCTAAATTTCCATCAGCATTGTAATATAGCATTTCAAAGTCTGCATTTAGGGCAGCCTGAATTACAATAACTCCGTCAGCACCAATTCCAAACCTCCGATGTGTTAAGAGCCGTATTTGTTCCGGTGTGAAGCCGTTTGCGGGAAGATCCGGCTTTGAAAAAACCACAAAATCATTTCCTGTACCATGAAATTTGATAAAAGGAATCATAGAAAGCATTGGTTTTGACCACGATAAGTAGGTACAGTTTGGGTTATTTTATAGTTTTGGATAAGGTGCAGGTGCGTAAACCGCTCACAGAGTTCGCCGGCTTTAGCATGGCGAAAAAACACCATTCCTCCGACTTCCAATGGTTTTGGGCATTTTACCGGCGTTTGAACTTCGCCTGCGCCTTCTAAGGAAGTCAGTTCCGCTTCGTTTGGCAACCAAACTAAGGGTTGTTTTTCTATACCTGCACTACCGGAGGCGATGTAACCGCCGCCAAAACAAGTATAAATATTCTGTTGCGGGTTACGGGTGATCTCTAAGGCAAAACCGGCAGCCGGCTCATGCCTAAATGACTGATAATAATCAAATAAATGTGATTGATAAAACCCTGAACCGGCAGTAACCTCTGTTACAAGGTCTTCCTGACAAGTTGTTTCTAAGCTGCCTGTTCCGCCGCCATTTACAAAGTCTAATTCAATCCCAAGCTGTTTAATAGCTTCAATGGTTTGGGTTCTGCGCTGTTTTATTTTCGGTAGCGAAATAGATTTTAAGAGTTGGACTATCTTGTTTTTCAGATAGTTATTATTCATTTTATCTCCTACGCCGGCTATTTGTGCTTCATAACCCATTAGCCCAACAAGTTTTAGATGTTTTTTTTGTTGAATATACTTTGCTAATTCTACGGCATTTTCGGAAGTTTTAATTGCCGAGCGTAGTACCCCAAAATGAAGTCCGGGGAAAGTTACTGATAAATCTAAATCAAGACAGATCGGCAAAATGCAGTTTTTTTCTTGCGCAACTTGCTGATAATTATCTATATGCTGCTTTAAATCAGCCATTACAATGATTTTTTTTCCGTTTATGATTTCATTGGCAACGGCTTCAATCGCTTGTTTTTGGGTAAACGGATAAGCAATAAGCATATCATCAAAACCTTGCTGGGCTAAAAAGACAGCTTCTTGGGGATGATAGCACATTAATCCCTGAAAAACGGCAGGATTAAACTGCAAAATATACTTTGTCAAATGCACACAACGAATTGATTTTGTGGCAATTCTGACTTTTTTGGAAGAAGCTCTTTGCGCGATAGCTTTGATATTATTTTCAAAAGCGGCCATATCTACAAAGGCCAATGGAAGTGCTTTATCCTTAAAGGCAGCACAGAGAGCCGAATATTCAAGCATCAGTTTTCAAAACGCCGTTTAAATAGTTGATAAAACTCAAGCGCAAGTTCATCTTCTAAGGTTAAGTTATTGGGTTGCAAATACTTCTTATTCAGCACATATTCTAAATCAGATACAGTTTCACAGTCATTTAAGTCTTCAATGCAGGTTTTGAGGGCTTCGGAATTTCCTTGAAACATTTTTTGGGAAAACTGAAACCGCTTATACAACGGGATTTGCTCAACTGTAACATTTTTTTTGTTGAGGCTTAGATTATTCGGCTGTTGTGATTGTTTGTATTGGTCAATTAAGCGGGGCTTGCTGCTATTTTCTGTCTGGATAAACGAATTCAGGATATTATGTTTTTTACTAACTTCTTGATTTACTTGATCTTCTATTTTAGAATTTTGAATAACCGGAATTTCAAGTTCAGTGTCAATTTCTCCAAATTGGGTAATTAGCTTATTTTCTTTCAATATTGTTTTTTCTTTTTGGGGAATAGTAATTTTGGGGGCTTCAACTACTTGGTTGCTATTAATATAATCTTCCCAAAAATAGCCGGTAAGTTGGGCAAAAATAGCCTTACGGTAAACCGTAAAGTTTTGACCTTGTTTTTCTTCATAGAGTTGCACAACGCGGTCTATCTTTTCTAAAAATACTTTTTTCTCAACTATTTGTAGGTTGTTTTTTTTGTGATAAGATAAAATACTTGAAATAATAAAGTCAAAGTCCACAAAATAATTGGCGTACTTTTCAAACAAAGTAATGGGAATTGATTCTTTGGATTGAAAAAAGAAATTAGCAAAGCACTCTGCCGGATTGATGATGAGTTTCAAGTTGTTATATATAGCTTTTTCAACCATTCCACGAAATTCGCTGCGTTCAACCTTAATGTGTCTGGAAAGAACGTTGTGAAACTCAACCATCGCTTTTTTTACTTCTTCATGTTTAAAATCAAAAAAAGGATGCTGTAATTTACTCTGAAAGGTATTCCAATCTTGATATATCTGAAATAAAATGAAATGATTAACTTGCTTATGGGAAGCAAATGCTACAATTTCATCGCCGGTAATAAAACTTTTTGTTTTGAAAAAATCCGTAATCCATTGTTTGGTTAAACTGGCAATTAGTTCATTAACAGATTTTTCCGTAAGGGTTAGTAGTTCCATTTTTGAAAAAATTATTATTGTTGTTTTAAGTAATATAAAGTGGAACAGTTGTTTGGGTTTAGGTACTTTTGGGCGGCCTGTTTTACGTCATCACAAGAAATTGATTGGTAGATGTCTAAGATGGTGTTTATTTGGTTAGGATTTCCTAAGGAGTCATAGATAGCTAATTCTTGGGCGAGGTTAAGCATGCTGGTTCTTTCAAAAATCAGGTAGGATTCTATTTTGTTTTTTATTTTGGTTAGCTGTTTTTCGGATATATCTTGCAGATTATCAATTGTTTTTTGCAAAGTAGCTTCATATAGTTCGGTTTTTTTTCCTTGTGCTACTTGCCCGTCAATGGATATCATTCCGGGGTCGTATGCTCCCCAAGAGAAAGCGGCAATGTTATTGGCCACTTTTTCTTTTTTTACCATTTCTTGAAATAGCAATGAACTTTTACCGTTGGAAAGTAGGTCTGTCAGAATATCGGCGGCAAAGTAATCGGGGTTTGTTCTGGCGGGAATATGATATGCTTTGTAAATTGCATCAAAAGGAACGTCTTTTTGGACTGTCAGTTTACGGGGGGATTTTTGGGGTGGTTCTTGGGGCAGCGGTTTCTTTTTGAGGGTACGTTTAGGTATCGGGGCAAACCATTTTTGGGCTAACTGCTCCACGGTTTCTGGAGATACGTTTCCACAAACGACCAAAGTAGCATTATTGGGAGCATAAAAACCATAAAAAAACTCCCTTACATCATCTAAGGTAGCATCCTGAATATGAGATAGTTCCTTTCCAATAGTAGGCCAGCGATAGGGATGTGTTTGGTAATGCACCGGCCTAAGCAAAAGGTGTGCATCTCCATAAGGCTGATTTAGATAACGTTGTTTAAACTCTTCACAAACGACACTTTTTTGGACGTTTAAGCTGTCTTGGGAAAAATCCAACTCCAACATCCGGTCAGATTCTAACCAAAAACCCGTTTCAAGCTGGCTTGTAGGCAAACTCAGGTAATAGTTGGTAATATCGTTTGTAGTGTAGGCGTTATTTTCTCCGCCTGCTTTTTGCAACGGCGTATCATAAGAAGGAATATTTTTAGACCCCCCAAACATCAGATGCTCAAAAAGGTGAGCAAATCCAGTTCTACTTGGGTCTTCATCTCTTGCACCTACCCGATATAGCACACACATAGCCGCACGAGGGCTGCTCAAATCTGTATGAACGATAACCCGAAGACCATTCTGTAATTCAAATTGCTTGAAATCAATTTTTTGCATCTAAATTTTTCTCAAATCACAAAATTACTAAGTCTTGGCTTAAAATGAGTATAGAAAAACAAAAAACATAACTATCTATGATAGTTTTAAGCTGCAAAAATGTTTTCAAGTAATTGTTTGATAATTAACACTAACTTGTTTTGAAAAAAACAAAAAATATTTCAAGCTGAGGTTTACTCTGAAATCTTACTTTTTGAGAAGGTGAAAAGAATATTATCTTTGCGTAATGGTTTGTAAGATTTTTTATCGGTTAGTTTTAGGGGTATTTTTAGGGTCAATATTTCCGTTTATGGCCTTGGGGCAGGGTAGCGAAGATGCCGGCTTTTGCTCTGTTGGCTCGTTACGCTCCCTAAACATTACCCAAAGCGATAGCTTTAAGCAACGAATATTGGGGGCAGGTTTGGGCTTTGGTATGGGAGAAAAAAATATCATCATAGCAATCCCCACTATTGAGTGGAATCAGTCTTTTGGCTCTAAATTTGCTGTGCAAGGAAAACTTTCCTACCAATATTCAAGTGGTAAATTGGGAAAAGTAACCGGAATAAGTGATGCTTTTTTAACTGTAATGCCCACTATTTATCGGCCAAAACAAACTGACTCAACTCAATCTAATATATTGATTACCGGAACTATCGGCGTTCGAGCACCGCTTGGCAGAACCGACTTTGAAACAGAAACCATAGATAGTGCTTCATTAATGCCCATAACTTACCCAATGGCTTACCAGCCAGGCCTGGGAAGTTTAGACCTGATTTTAGGAACTACCTTTCAAGTAAAAAAGTGGCATTTTGCCTTAGCTGCACAACTTCCTGTGTATCATGTAAATAGAAATAACTTTATGTATTCTTCGGATACTGTTAAAGTTGTGGAAAAATATTTTGAATCTCGGCAATTAATCCGTAAACCGGATGTAATGCTTCGGGCAGATAGACGTTTCCATTTAGGCGAAAAATTCCAACTATCAACAGGATTGATAGCTTTATATCACTTAGGAAACGACACCAGCTTAGATAGTACCGGAAAACGTTTTGAACATCTTAATTCTGAGGGGCTTACTGCTAATATTAACTTAGGGATGGTTTGGCTTGCCGGCAGCCATTTTCGGATTGAAGCTCAGGCCGGTGCACCTATTTTGGCACGAAAAAGCCGCCCAGACGGCCTTACCAGAAATGGAATCATAACGGTTTTATTTCAATATAGTTTCTAACTTAAGGCACTAAGAATCATCAAAATACCAATAACTAAGGCACATAAACTAAATCTAAGATTTTTATGATTTTACTGTTTTTCCTCGATTTTTGCAGGAAATAGTTTTCTGAAGTCAATATTATAGGTAAGCCAGAGTTGAACAGTATGGTTGTTTTCCATATCCACAGCGTTTGGTTTTTGGATATATTGATTCATATAACCAACTTGTAAGTTCAAGTCAGGGTTAAATTGCCAGCCTAATGTGGCCGAAATTCGGTTTTGGTCAAATAGATTTAGGCCGATGTTGTGCCCAATATTGACAAACAGTTCGTCATACAAGCTTAAAAACAAGGTATTGTTTGTCATTTCTTTATGGTTAAGGGGAATCGAGACCATAAAACGATAACGAGCGCGGTTTCTAAATATATAATTATCCAGAACATATTTATTTTCGGGAGTTTTTGTGAAGTTTTGCATCCAACGTTGCTCTAAACGATAGCGGTGGTTAAAATAACATCTTCCGATACGTTGCCTTTGGATAAACTGCTCCCATATATCGTGCTCACCAACGGCGTGGTTAAGCGGCTGCTTTCCGTATGGATACGTTATGACGTAGCCATAACCCAGCGTTAGCAATGTGTTGTCGGTAGTTCGGTAGTTAAGCCCAAGTAACGGCAAACTTTGCTGCCAATCTGTGATTATATTAGACCTTATCCACTGATACTCAGTATGTAATCCAATTTTTTTAGTTATCGTATGGTCACCGGTATAGATATACCAGCCATTCCATTGGTTTACAATGTTTTTTTGGGCAAACGAAAGATTAAAAGCTAACCCAAAAATCATTAAAACGATTATTCTATGGACATATTTCATTCTTATATGTTAAATAGTTATTTTTTTCTCCTTCCGGATAATTTGTGATTAGAGAAACCTTGAAGGTTTTCTAAGCCAACTACTGAGAAATTGCCTCCACCATTATTGTATTCAGTTTCAAAGTACCGAATAAAATTCATAAAGGAATGATCTATCAATGTAGATTGGCTCACATCAAAGATAACCTTTTGTTTTTCAGTTAATTTTGTCAAAATCTTTTTGAAGCTGATTAGGTTTGAGAATATTGCTGCTCCTTGAACATGGATAACCGTTTCGTCTGTATTTTGATCAATTTGATATTGTGCTTTAAATACATTTCGATAAGATATACCATTTAGGAAATAAACTATCATTTCAACTAAGATTCCGGTTAAGACACCAACCAATAAGTCTTCCGCTAAGGTTACGATAATTGTTATCAAAAAAACCAATAGTTGTTCTTTTCCGATTTGATAAGTATGCGCAAATTCTTTGGGTGAGGCAAGCCTAAATCCTGCATAAATTAACATTGCGGCTAAGGTAGCATTGGGTATCAACTCAATAACCGGTATTAAAAATAGCATCACTATTAGTAAAAATATTCCGTGGAAGAAATTTGACCACTTTGTTTTGGCACCAAAGCCAATATTAGCAGAGCTTCTCACGACTTCTGAAATTATGGGTAGCCCGCCAAGTAAGCCGGATAAAAAGTTCGCAAAACCCAAACCCATCAAATCTCCGTTAGGGTCTGATTTTCTGGAAGTTTTATCTAATTGATCAACTGCTTTTACGGTAAGTAATGATTCTAAACTATTGATAAACAAAAACATAAATACATATTTCCAAAATACTAATGTAGTAATTCCGGAGAAATCAACGTGTAGCCCCATACTTCCCCAGAAATCACCTATTGAAACGAGCGAATAATCTGGTTCAGTTTGCTTAAAGTGCCAATAAATAGACAACGGAATTGTTAGTATTAAAGCTATCATTGGTGCAGGGATTTTTTGGATAACGTTCTTTTTTATAAACGGGATGCCAAACATGATTAAGGCACTAAGCAAGCCGATGGCCGCAATATGCCAGTGGGCAAAAACGATGAATCTGGGAATATCTAAGAGTAATGCTATTGGGCTTTCTCCTTTATACATAGAAGGTTCGTCGCCTAAAAGCACCGGTATTTGTTTGGAAATAATGATAATCCCAATTGCGGCAAGCATTCCATGTATTGCTGAGTGTGGGAAAAAGTCTCCGTATGAGCCAACTTTTAATACTGCAAAAAGAATCTGAATAGCTGCCATTACCACAATTACTGCGCAGGTCATCTTCCAGCCTTGTTCACCTCCGCCAAATTCCATGATGGCACCGGAACATATTGTAATTAAGCCGGCAGCCGGCCCCTTGATAGATAAATCACATACCTTGAAAAAGGTCGTAAAAATGCCGCCTACCATAGCCGCTAACACGCCCATAGCTGCCGGAAAACCACTCGCCTTGGCTATCCCAAGACTTAAGGGCAGTGCTATCAAAAAAACCAGAAAGCCCGAAACCATATCTGATTTTAAACTTTGTTTGCTATCTTTAAATGTAGATAACGATAATACTGATTGATTATTCATGTTGAAAAATGAAAAATGAAAAATGAAAAATGAAAAATGTTTTTTTAACTTGATTTTAACGGATTTGAGATGCTGGGTGATATTTGCGGCCCTAAAAACAGCCTCGCATAAATTCTGATAAGCGAGATGCCACTGACCACAAAACTGAGTGCGACCAACATTCCCAATACAAATTGATGTTCATAAATATGGCTAATCAGTAAATCTTCACCAATAAAGGTTGGTGTTATGGGAAAGCCAATCAAGCCAAGTGCCGCTAATAAAAACACAAAAGCTAACGTTTGATGCTTAACAATATGCCCTGAATACCCTTCTAAATCAAATGATTCCGGCTCTGCTTTTTTTAGTTTATTTAAGCAAATAAGCCCGATTATCCCTGCCGGAACAACTCCACTGAAAAAAATAACGGTTTCATGAAAGTCTATCTGTTTGTTGAAAGAAACAGCAAGTGCCAAACTAATGTGATTAAACAAAATCAGAAACCAAGCTAACCGTGGATGCTCATTTTCTGCAAATGACCGCAGTACCATAACCAACCCCAACAACGCAAAAACAGGCGGTAGAAACTCCAATATTAACGGAGAAAGTATATCTTGAAAAAAATACAACCCAAAACCAGTAACATATATCGGGAAAAAGTAGTATAGTACATTTTTAGGCGTTAAAAAAGAAAGCAACTTCCCTCGCCTTTTTAAGAACCGGAATACTCTATTGGTCATGAAATAGTCCATATTCCATTCCTTTAAAGAAAGTAAATAAAGTGTGTCTCTTATTTTTCCCGTTTGAGTGCCGCTACCCGGAACAAAATGATAGATTTGCTCCTGAATTAAATAACTGACAACCGAAGGCGATACCAATAGTTGATACGTCCTTAAAAAAGCATTTCCGGCAAAATGTAGCAGCGCTAAGGTATGCCAGCCGAGTGCAACTTCGATAAACATGATACCTATTTGGGTGATAGACGCATAGGCAATCTTAGGCTTTATGGACGATTGAACCCGCGCAATCAAAGAAGATACAATAGCCGTAAGTAAGCCCATTAAACCAATGGCAACTCTAACCGCAATCTGCCCCTCCCAAAAAGGATAAGTCCTCAACAACAAAAAGACCCCTAAATGAACTGATAATGAGCCATAAAAAATGGCACTGGACGGCGTAGGGCCTTCCATAGCTCGAGGAAGCCACGAAGAAAATGGCACTTGGGCGGATTTTGCCAGCGCCGCAACCAACAAAGATAATCCAATAAAAATACCTATTCCGCTATCTACTGATAAATTCTTGTGAACCAACACGTGGCTACTCATCTTGAAAAACGTAATACTTTCGTGCCAAAAATGGTGGCTTGCCCACATAGCCGCTAAAAGCCCTAAATCACCAATTCGATAGATTGAAAATACCTTAACAGCATTCTTGACAGGCAAATAACGATCTCGGTAAAACGCTATTAACAAAAAAGAAGAAATACCTAAAACCTCCCACCCAATAAAAAAAGTCTCGAAATTCCCAGCAAGAACGGTTAAATTATAGCCAAAAAAGAACAGTAAAATCGTATTGAAAAACCGCTTATAGCCCGGCTCTAAGTGCATATAGTAGTGGCTGTACCGAGCTATCAAAAACGTAATAAAAGAACCTACCAACAAATAACACGCCGCTATCTTGTCAAAATAAAAATTGATAAAAAAATAGTAGCCTTTTGACCGGTATAATACCAACTCTTCCAGATTAATATCTCCGGTATCCTGAACCAACCAATACACAATGAATGCACATAAGAGCAATAATTGGGATCCTGTTGTGAACATAGCTATTCGAGAAATGAGTGTTTCTCGCTTTGACGGAGAAAGCACACTCAGCCAAAAACCTAAAAACGGTACGGCAACTAAGCTAACTATAGCAAAACTGATGTTCATAATTAATATATTTGATAAACCGGTAAATTTTCAGCCTCAGTTTCAAAGACTTCTCTTAGAGAATTAACTTGCGGAATCGAATTGAGTATAGGTTCGTGCAAAATGAACTCTCCCTGCCTAAACACAAATACCTTTTTATTTTCCGGATGAATCACTGCCAAGTGAATCCAGTCATTAATATACCACTCGTATGTAGCCGGGTTTGCTTTAACAATCTGCAATGCAGCATCCGGAAAATGCTCTATTATTACCAAAAGACGCAAAGAGTCGTGAATATCAACCATTTGTCTCGGTAATCCTGTACGCAGGTCTCCGTCTATGCCGTTCGCCACGCCTATCAAGCTCATCACATTATGGGGAAGTTTAGTCCCTGCCCCCAAACGGTAGTTATCAACCCTTGAAAAGTAATATTCTAAATTTATCCCTCCACAAACAGGCGTTACAGCATTCAGTATTCCCAGCAAAATAGAGCCATCCGGGTCAATTCGGTAGTCATACGAATTTAGAAAAGCACGTCTATCCAAAAATAATTGTTTACTATTTTCTCTTTTTCCGATGAGACAAAGGGCGTTCGTGGCGTGATTCCATTCCGGGCGCGGCTCATATAACGAAAAAGCACGCTGTTTCACTTGTTGATGTACTTTTTTAGCGGACTTTTTGGAATCTACTAATAAAAATCTACGGGAACGCTCTTTGGCATTTTCCTGCAAAGAGCTTTCAAAAACCCGTAGATTTTCCTGATGTTTTCGTTCATTAACAGATGTTAGTATCTCCTCATCAAAAAACGCAACTTCGTCCCGAGTAGTATCATGTAGCGCTCCAATAAATTGAGTGGTTTCAGGAATAACTATTCCTTTTTGGGTAAGTAGCTTACGAACTTCCGGCTTATTCGCCATATAAGCTACCACACGAGCATTTACAGAACCTGCCCTGCCCGAACAAGCACCGCAATCGTATCCTGCATAATGAGTGTTGTTGATGCTACTTGCTCCATGCCCAACAATATACACTATTGGTGCAAAATTTTCTACTAAACCGATTCCCAATAGAAAACCCGTTACCCGCTCAACCATTTCAGGAACCGAAAAACCTACTTGTAAATCATGTTGTCTCTGGCCGGTATAGTCAATAGTTAGCTGGCTTTTTTGAGACATGTGTTTAAATGAAGATACCGCTTCCGGTATTTCCGAAGGAAATAAAATATTGATTCCCAATCGTATAGCAGACCAAAACCCTATAGTGGGTGAAGCCAATAAGCCACCCCAAAAACTATGCGTTTGGTTGTGAATCAAAGTGTCTTTATGGTGATGTTTTTCAGCCTGCTGCTCCTGAATCAAATAGGGCGTAGATTGTGGCGCCGGGCATGACTTTGTGAGAAACTTTCCATTTTCCGGCTGAAAATAAAACGCAACATTAAAAAAACCCGCCGTACTAAAAGTTTCACACAAGCTATCGGTAGCTTCTAAATGCCGCCTAAATGAACATTCTCTATCATCTATACAAAAAACAGCTTGAAAACTATGTTGCTCTTCCTGAATGTTATTTTTGTAAGTAATACTGATTCCTTTCAGCACACCGTCGTAATAGCTCCATTCAAATGCTTCTTGCCAAAGACTAAAAACTTCAAAAAGTTCATTATATGAAAACTCTGATAATGCATCCCGCTTAAAATCAGCAGGTAAGTAAGCAGATATTGGCTTCCATTTTTCGCCGTATCGCTCATCTAAGGTGTCTAATTCTAATAGCAGTTCAAAGGTTATTAAATCTTGTAGCGATACAATTCTTTTATCCACTAAGGTATCAGGGTTTTCCTCTAAAACACAGAACATCCCAGACCAACCGGGATGAGCAAATTGCTGGTCAAATAAATAACGCTCTACCAGCATTTCATCCCCGATGATTAAATCAAAAAGTGCTTGCAATAAGTCTTTCTCTTCAAGAAGAAGTTTTTTAGCCCGTTTTGTTTTGAAAAGGCTACTATAGCTATGCTGCTCTATTTTTTTTATTGCCTCTAAAAACGGTAATTGATAGTACGGAAATTTCTGATTAGCAATACCTTGATCTAAAAATGCTCCTAAAACCTTAAATAAGGTTGGATGCACATATTTATCAAGATTAATCTTGCAGCCTTTTTTCCAATACGCCCTGAGATTACCCACATATTGGTGGTGAGTTTCGTCATATTTATGATGCAGTAGTTTGTCTTGCCATTCTTGCAGGGATTGCTCTCCCTTAGCCTCTTTGATGCAACGAGCCAACACAGCTTCCTGTATCTGGCCTTTTTGGTACATCTTTCGGTAATCTTCTAAAGGTAAATATACCTGATAACCAAAATTTTGAGCAGAAACTCGAAGTGCTTCGTGAAAGTTTTTATCTTGAAACGCATGTAGCGTATTATGATGAATAAAGTACTTTAATGGGTTTTGTGTTGGCAGATAGTGCCGAATTTGGCTCAAAATCTGCCCTACCGAGGAATCCTCAGCATTGTCAATGGATTTCATTTTTTTGTTTTTTAAACAATAATATTGTGTTTTTTTTACTTAAATAATAATAGATATACCACTATATTTGAAATTATTTCAAATACTAACAGGTTTTCCATAGCTAAAAAAGTATGGAATAGAGAAACAACTTACTAAACTCTATGGATGAGTTAGGTAAAATAGCCAATGGCTAAAAACAGTGTTAAACTCTAAGTTATTAATTAAGAAAATGCTTCCACGCGTGAAACAGTGCGTAAAGCGGAATATCCCACAAAATAGGGGCGTGTACGCCATAAAAATGACCGTAACCTATCAATGCATTGATAACGATAGGTACAGAATACTGGGCTACCTCGAGTACATTATCTACTCGGTTTTCCTCTTTTTTATTCTCTTGGTCTTTACAAAGATTGTTTTCTTCAAGGGAGTAAAAAGTGGCTGTGATACTTTTAGTCTTCTTTAGATTAAAATTCTGGAAGAAAGGAGCCGTGCTGCATATCTGATGCACAACCCTCTTCGGATGCAAAGACATCTGAAAAACGATGCCTAAGATACCGCCGAGCAAAGCGACAGCTAATGTAGCTTTAAAAACGACTCTTTCAGAATTTAGGAGCATACTTGCTTTGTAAACAAGATTACCACAACTTGGAGGTGATTACAAATTCGCTGCAAAGTTAGTTCAATTTATTTTCAAAAAAATATTGTGTCTTAAATCTTCTAAATCTATTTCTTTAGAAATTCTTTTCAAAAAACACCCAAGAATACTTCCCAAGAATGGGTTTAAGTATTTTTTTCCTATTTAAGCTGTATTTCTGTTTTGTACCTTTGTGGCATAATGGAAAAAATCCGAAACTTTTGTATTATTGCACATATAGATCATGGGAAAAGTACCCTTGCTGATAGGCTGTTAGAGTTTACAAACACCGTTTCTGCCAGAGATATGATGAGTCAGGTGTTAGACGATATGGATTTAGAGCGCGAGAAGGGAATAACCATCAAAAGTCATGCAATACAAATGGACTACCAATTTCAAGGAGAAAAATACACCTTTAATTTGATAGATACACCCGGCCACGTTGATTTTTCGTATGAAGTATCTCGCTCAATAGCCGCCTGTGAAGGTGCCCTATTAGTTGTGGACGCTGCCCAGGGAATCCAAGCACAAACTATTTCTAACCTTTACTTAGCGATTGAAAATGACTTAGAAATCATCCCCGTCCTCAATAAAATAGATTTACCCGGTGCTCGCGTAGAGGAAATGTGTGATGAAATTACGGCCTTGATAGGTTGTGATAAAGAGGAGATTATCTTAGCCAGTGCCAAAGAAGGTACTGGTATTCAAGCGATTTTAGAGGCTATCGTTTACCGGATACCAGCCCCCAAAGGAAACCCAGATGCACCGCTCAAAGCGTTGATTTTTGACTCCATATTTAATTCTTTTAGAGGCACTATTACTTATTTTCGTGTTTTTGACGGCTCTATTTCTAAGGGCGAACTATTGCGCTTTATGAGCACAAAAGCCAGTTATTATGCGGATGAAATCGGTATTCTACGGCTTAAAAAAGAACCCAGAGAAAAAATCTGTGCCGGAGACGTTGGTTACTTAATAACCGGCATCAAAGATGTGCGGGAGGTTCGGGTAGGCGATACCATTATTTCCCAGAGTAACCCCGCCACAGAAGCTATAAAAGGATTTAAAGACGTGAAACCTATGGTTTTTGCCGGAATTTACCCCGTAGATACAGAGGAATTTGAAGAGCTGAGAGCTTCTTTAGAAAAGCTGCAACTCAATGACGCTGCATTGGTATTTGAGCCAGAGACCTCAGCCGCATTAGGATTTGGTTTTAGAACCGGTTTTCTGGGAATGCTGCACATGGAAATCGTTCAAGAGCGGTTAGACCGAGAATTTGACATGACCGTCATAACCACAGTGCCAAACGTACAGTATATCGCCACCTTAACCAACGGCACAATTGTAGATGTTCATAACCCGACCGACTTGCCCGACCCCGGAAGCCTCCAAAAGGTAGAAGAACCCTACATCAAGGCACAAATCATCACCAAATCCGAATATACCGGCGGAATCATGACCCTCTGCATCGAAAAACGCGGCATCTTCAAAAACCAACAATACCTCACCCCAGAGCGCGTTGAGCTAACCTTTGAAATGCCCTTATCAGAAGTAGTCTTTGACTTCTATGACCGGCTAAAAACCATTTCCAGAGGCTACGCATCCTTAGATTATGAACTCGTTGGCTACAAAGAATCCACATTAGTAAAAATGGACGTTATGCTGAACGGAGACCCCGTAGATGCCCTTAGCGCAATTATTCACCGCGATAAAGCCTACGACTGGGGAAAAAGATTATGCCTAAAACTCAAAGAACTTATCCCCAGACAGCAATTCGATATTGCTATTCAGGCAGCTATCGGTGCCAAAATCATCTCCCGTGAAACCGTCAAAGCACTGCGAAAAGACGTTACCGCTAAATGCTACGGCGGAGACATATCCCGAAAACGTAAACTCCTCGAAAAACAAAAGAAAGGAAAAAAACGTATGAGGCAAATAGGAACCGTTGAAGTACCTCAATCCGCTTTCATGGCAGTATTAAAATTAGATTAACATTGGCACTCTTTTTGATAAAATATCCTAAAATACTCAGAAATCATGAACCACATCATCAAATTAACAACTTTTCTATTTTTAATTACCTTATTCCAAGTAAGTTATGCGCAGCAAGATGAAATTATCGGAGATGATGAACCGGTAACCCATACCGTAAAAGGCCCCAAATATGAAAATGCTCGTATTCAGTTGAATGGAAAAGACTTTGCCCTATCAGATGAAATAAACATCACAGCCGGCAAAAAATACCAAATTGACGTTACTCAACTACTACCCAACTCCGTAGTTATCCTAAAACTACAAAAAACCGGCGTTCGAGTAGATCAAAAAAAATTCTATGCAAACGAAGAAGGTGAGCTGAACTTGGAAACAACACTCCCTAAGCAAAAACTACAAGCCAGCGCAGTAATCATCTACACACCGTCAAACGGAAAAGTAATCGAACGAAAAATTAAAGTAAAGCTATCTTAAACACAAGATTAATTATACTTAATTACTCGTAATTTTACCTACTGCTATCACTTAAAATTTATTTTACTACTAATTTGCGAATCCAAAATAATTACTAATTTCGCCTTTATTTTTTAATTATGGGAAAGTTTATAATTAGCAAACGCAGCAACGGCGAATTTCAATTTAACTTAAAAGCAACTAACGGTCAGGTTATACTAACCAGTGAAGGATACACAACCCGCCAAGGATGTGATAACGGCATCGAATCTGTACGTAAAAATGCACCGGAAGACAAACGCTATGAACACAAAACAGCCAGTAACGGAAAGTTTTACTTTAACCTAAAATCCTCAAATGGCCAAGTTATCGGAACAAGCCAAATGTATGTTAGCGAAGACGGATGTAACAACGGAATAGAATCCGTAAAAAAGAACGCATCAGAAGCTAAAATAGAAGAAAATTTGGGCTGAAAACCAACCTAAAAAACTTTGCGTAAGGCTTGTATCCTATCCATAAATTACTTTGTGGCAAAATATGCTTTTAATTAAGGATATTATTGATATTTTAGAAACTTGGGCACCACCAGCTTTAGCAGAAAGCTATGATAACTCACGCTTAATCGTTGGTAACAAGAATAGTGTTGTAAATCATATTGTTATCAGCTTAGATTTAACTCAAGAAGTTATTGCTTTTGCTAAGCACTTGAATGCAAACCTGATAATCTGCCATCATCCGATTTGGTTTGGCTCAAAACAAAATTTAGTATCCGGCACTTGGGTAAACGATTTATTGATAGATGCAATTAAGTCAGACATTGCTTTGTATGCCTTTCACACAAATTTTGATAATATCCGTACTGGTGTAACCAAATCTATTGCGGCTCTCATGGGGCTGCAACGAACCCAGATATTGCTGCCTAAGCCCAAACAGTTGCAGGTATTATACGTCAATGTGCCAACTACCCACCGGCAAGTTGTTCAAGAAGCATTGTTTGCAGCAGGAGCCGGTAAAATCGGTGATTACGATAACTGTTCTTTCTTTTTCTCCGGAACGGGGACATTTCGCCCCCTATCCGGTTCAAATCCTTTTTTAGGTGAAAAAGACGTTATTGAAATCGCCACAGAAGATAAATTAGAAGTCGTTTTCCCTGCAGCCCGCCAAGTTGAAATAATTCGGGCTATGAAACAAGCCCACCCATACGAAGAAGTGGCTTTTCAAATTATAACAACAGAAAACTACCATTCAGATATTGGTGCCGGCATTATCGGATATTTACCAGAACCTGTGTCCAAGGAGATATTTTTAGGCTCACTAAAAGCTATTTTTTCGGCAGAGGGAATTCGATATGCTGACACTCATAAAACACATATTGAGAAAGTAGCCGTTTGCGGCGGATCCGGCAGTTTTTTAATTTCGGAATCACTCAAACAAAAAGCCGATGCCTTGGTTACAGCAGACATAACCTATCATAAGTTTTTTGAGCCGGATAAAAAAATGCTGTTGGTTGATATTGGACATTATGAATCCGAACAATTTGCTGTTCAACAAATACACGCCTATATTCAAGAAAAATTTTCTAACTTTGCGGCTTCAATTTTCACCCATTCCACTAATCCAATCAGATATTTTCGATAATGGATATTTCAATTGACGAGAAGCTTCGCTCCTTAACACGTTTGCAGCACATTCACAGTAAGTTAGATCGTATTAACCAGATTTTAGGCGGATTACCTGAAGAGGTACGGGACTTAGAAGACGATTTAGAAGGCCGTCGAATCCGCACCCAAAAAATAACCGAAGAAGTTCACCAGATAGAGCGAGAAATTGCCGATAAGCGTCAGCATATTTTATCCCAAAAAGACCTTATTAAACGCTATCAAGAGCGCTTAAATGAGGTTCGCAATAACCGTGAATTTGAGTCTTTGACTCATGAAGTTCAATTAGCAGAGTTAGAAATCCAAACTGCGGAACGCAGAATCCGTTTTAGCACAGAGAACTTGGAAGAGCGTACAAACTCCCTATCATTTGAAAAAAACTTATACCAAGAACGGTTGCACGACCTTGACGCTAAAAAGCTGGAACTAAGCGGATTAGTAGCTGAAAACGAAGCCGAAGCCTCTAAGTTAGAGTCCGAAGCTGTTGATGCTTCTAAGCAGATTGAACCCAGATTGCTAAAGGCGTACAGTAATGTTCGCAACAATATGCGCAACGGTTTAGCAGTAGTTTCTATGGATAGAGATGCCTGCGGAGGCTGTTTTTCTGTGATTCCACCACAACGGAGAGCAGAGATACGCCACAGCAGACGAATAATTGTTTGTGAAAACTGCGGCAGAATACTTGTTGATGCGAGCTATTTCCCTGATTATGTGCCACCTGCTCCTAAGATAGAAGAAGTACCTGCTCCCAAAACCCGCAGGCGCGCCAGCACCGCTAAGACAGTGGATGCAGGAGCCGAGTAACGCTCCAAAGAGTGAACTTCGCATGGTATCTCGCCCGAAAATTTACTTTTTCGGTAAGTCGTGTACACACCAGACTTATCATAGCATTAGCTATCGGGAGTGCAATGCTCGCCATTGCAGTAATGGAGGTCTCCATTTCTGTTGTCTTTGCCTTTGAATCCGCTATAAAAGAAAAAATAATTGGATTTACAGCTCATGCACAACTGACAAACTATTTACCACAGGCAGATAACAACATTATCCCAATTACGCTATCCGACTCTCTGCTACAGCTATACAAAGGGAGTTATGTTCGTAGTTTGCAGCCATTTATCTACAAAACCGGGATTTTAAAGTCTAAAAATGGGTTAGAGGGAATTCAGGTAAAAGGCGTAACTGCCCAGTGGGATAGCTTGTTTTTTAAAAATACCTTAGTTGCCGGTAGATTACCCGATTTCTCATCGGAGAAGTATTTTGAAGTTCTTCTTTCCCAAAAATCAGCTACAAAATTAGGCGTTCAGGTAGGGGAAAAAGTTCGCTTATATTTTTTGGAGAAAAATATTCGTGCTCGGCCAATCATCGTTAGCGGAATTTATGAAACCGGATTAGCAGAATTTGATGCTCGAATTGCCATCGGCAGCCTTACGATGCTACAGCAAATTTTAGGCTGGGAAGCCAACCAAGTAGAAGGATTAGATATTTTTTTACATAAAACCGAAAATTTGCCCCTCTTTTTAAGTAATATCAGTTCTAAAATAGCTTTTGACCAGCAAATATTATCTGTTTATGAACGGTATCCAGAAATATTTGACTGGTTAAATCTGCAACACCAAAATGTACTGTTTATATTAATTTTGATGATTTTAATTGCCATGATTAACCTTTCGGCAGCCTTAGTGGTGTTGATTTTAGAGAGAACATCAGTTATTGGTCTGCTAAAAGCTATGGGAGCGTCTTTGTTTCAATTGTATCAGTTATTTTTGGGTCAGGCTTTTTGGTTGATTTGTATTGGTATAGTTTTGGGGAATGCCCTTGGGTTGGGGCTGCTTTGGGTGCAGCAAGAAACGGGTTTTATAGCCGTTGACCCTGATTCTTATTTTGTGGAAGTAATTCCGGTTAGTTGGCGTTGGGTAGAGTTTGGGCTTATTAATCTCGGAACTCTAATAATCTGCTTATTTTCAATGCTTATACCAGTAACTTTAGTCAGTAGGATTCAGATAATTCAAGCTATGCGCTTGAATTAATTGTGTTTTTACAGGTACATCATTTTCAAATAGGCAGAGATGCTATGTTTAATTTATTGCTTGTGGTTCAGAAAGTATGATGAAGTTTTTGGCAATAAAGACTAACTTTATCGTCTATGCCAGAAGTCCAAGCTAACGGTTACTGCCCTCATTGTCGAAGCACAAAAATATCCAAAAATGGGCGGAACAAGAACGAGGCTCAAAATTATTTAGGTCAATACTTTAGTAGTTTTTAATCTGTTTCTCGCCCTGAAATATGTTTACACTTTTTAATTTTTATAACCCTATTTCAGGGCGAGACACCACAAGCAAAAATTTTTCTTAAAAAAAATGAAACATAATATTCAACAATACGTACTTATACAAAAAGCAAATGCCCCATTTCCTTATAGAAAATGGAGGCACTTACTCTCTCAACTATGCATCACAAATTTGCTCAGGTAGCACGCATCTCTGCCTGCGGTTACTGTGGATGAAAAGTTCTGCTAAACTTCCCCTCCACATAATATTGATGCTTATTTATGCAAAAAGTAACCCAAAATTTTAGCTTTTGGGTTACTTTTTTGTAAAAAAAAATGGGTTGTGCACCAGAAAACATGAAAGCTATACTTTCAACACTTCTGTTATATCTCTGTATTTTAAAATTTTAGCGGGTATTCCGCCTGCGATTACTCCGGGTGGGATATTTTGTGTAACTACAGCACCGGCAGCAATTACAGAACCTTTTCCGATTTTCACCCCACGAAGTACCGAGACGCCATGCCCTAACCACACATCGTCCTCTATAACAACAGGTTGGCTTGTCATCCCTTGGTATTGCATGGGAATATCGGTACGCGCTATCTGGTGGTCGGTATCCCTGATTGTTGCCCCGTCAGCTATCATCACATTTTTACCAATAGATATTTGTTCATTGACGCCAATAACCGAGTAAGAGCCGATATAAGAATGTTCTCCAATTATTAATTTTCCGTTTCCTTGTATTGTAACGGAGTGCTTGATATGTGCATACGCTTTTAGCTCAATATGAAGTAAGGTAGGATAATCTTTTGACCAAAAAGGTCTTAACACAACATTAGTTTCTACGTATGCCTTTGGATGAATGGATACCAATGGCCAATTTTTTAACCGAAACCACTTAGTAATTAGTTTGGTTTTGATTCGGTATTGATATTTATACCAACTTTTCCAAAAGTGGATTTTTTGCATCATAAATCTTAGTCGGAAATAAAGGGGATATACAGCGTAATGAAGCCGAGTTTTCGCTTAATGTGCCAAATACAAATGCCATTCAGCAGTACCACACCAAGTGAATTTGCAGCAGCAGCACCGATAATCCCCCAGGTCGGAATTAATAAGAAGTTTAGTGAAATCACAATTATAGCAGTAATAATAGCAGCATTTTGCAAAATCTTTTGTTCCCCAACCATTATTAAAAGTTGGCCTACTGCTCCTGAAATTGCTCCAAAGAACTTACCAATAGAGATTATAAACAAAGCCCAAGCTCCCACACGGTATTGTTCACCAAAAATCCCCATTACATAAGAGGGAAAAAGTAAAAATATCAGCAATAGCGGTAAGGATGTCCAAAAAATAAGCCGTGTAGCTCGCCGAATATGGACTTGAAGTGCCCATACATCTTGTTTAGAATGTGCCTCTGCAAATTGCGGCGCAGTTAAATTATTGATAGCCAATAAAGATAGAGTGGTTAGTACTGATAGTCGAATAACAATATTGTAAATCGCAATTTCTGCTTCTGGTTTATACATTCCTAATATCAATAGCCCTGCTTGCGCTGTAATAGTTGTGAATAAAGCACTTAACATGACCGGATAAGACTGCTTGGTTATTTCTGAATACTTCATTCCTCCGGAAGGGGAAACCTGCCCTAGCTTAGCTACCTGTCTAAACCAGATTATAGCAACCACGCAAACGAGTAATAATGCCCAGAAATTCCAAATTATAGGATGCTCATCGGGAATAAATAACCCGGAAACAAACAGCAGTAATAATGTAAAAATATTTTGCGCAGCAGTGCTCATAAAGGCAAATCCACGCATTACCCGAAAAATACGTAAGCCTTCGGTAAATAAAGACCCGAGTGCATACGGAACAAGCGTAACCGCTGTAATCATAAAATACTCCGCTAAATAGGGCTTATGATATACTTTTTCGGCTAAAAGGCTACGCGCTAACCATAAAACGATTGCTATAACGGATGATGTCAGTAATAAAATAATAATTGCGCGAAAAAACGTCTGTTTAAATGCGGCAAATTCTCCTTTTACGCATTGGTTCACCCCAATACGTACCATAGAAATATCTAACCCAAACTTGGCCGGGATTATTAGTAATTGCAACAACGCTAAACATAAGGAATAAACACCTAATACTTTATCGCCCTGAGTTTTAGCTATCCACCAAAGCACGACAAACCCAAATCCCATTCCTAAAACCTTGATAATGAACGAGATAACGAAATCTACTAATAGTAGCCGTAAGTTAGGTTGCTTTCGTAGGCGAATAATCAGGAGTTTTATCATGCGGAATAAGCCTTTGTGGCTGATTCTATGATAGATAGAAAGTCTTTGGCTTTTAAACTTGCCCCGCCAATCAGCCCCCCGTCTATATCCGGCTGGGAAAATAACCCAAGAGCATTTTCGGGTTTAACGCTACCGCCGTATAAAATAGTTGTTTGGTTAGAAATTTCCGGAGAATAATTCTGTGCTATTTTTTCCCTGATAAAACCATGTACTTCTTGGGCTTGCGTGTCTGAGGCTACTTGCCCCGTTCCAATAGCCCAAACAGGCTCATAGGCAATGATAACTTTCTCAAAATCAGTTTCTCCTAAGCCAAATAAGCCTAAAGATAACTGACGTTCGATGACGGAAAAAGTTTGGTTTTGTTGGCGTTCTTGGAGTGTTTCGCCTATGCAGAAAATAGGTGTAAAACCAGTAGATAAAGCAGTGGTCATCTTGCGAGCTAATCTTTCGTCAGTTTCTCCAAAAATCTGCCTACGTTCAGAATGACCTATTATCACCGCTTTACAACCAACCGACCGTAGCATAGCAGCAGAAACTTCTCCGGTAAACGCTCCCAAATTAGCTTCATGTAGATTTTGAGCTGCTAAAAGAATGTTATCTCGCCCTTCAATAACAGAATGAACAGTACTTAAAAAAGGAAAACTGGGTGCCAAAATAACCGATACCGGTGAGGGTTGGTTCATTACACCTGTAACAATTTGCAAAGCAAGTTCACGTGCCTCAGGTAAGGTTAAATACATCTTCCAATTACCAGCCACTATCTTTCTTCTTCTTTCAATCATCAGGGCAAAGTTCGGACTTTTCAATGAACAAATAACTGAATGCTATTCTAAAACAATTTATATTTTAAATAACAATCCAACAACCTATTATGGTATTTTAGAAATGCTATTTTCTAATGATAATTCTTCTAATTACTAAGAGAATTTAGTGATTAATTATCAATCTATTATGATTTATCTTGTAGTGTTATTGTATTTACCAGAGGAATGATATTCCGGCTGTTGGCACTAATGGTAGTTGGTTTACACGTGTATTTCTAATTCTATCAAAATAAAAAACATTTTCTCGGTTATAGGTATTAAAAGTATTAATGTTTATTTCTAATAAAAATTTATCTTTTATGCTGAATTTTCGTTTAGCAGTAATATCTAATCGGTGAAAATACGGTAGGCGAGATCCGTTATAGGCATCACTTAGCATGATAGTTAAATTTCCATTTTGGTTTAAAACGGGTGCTTGTGAGCCGTTATTCCAGAAGTATAATTTTTCAAACAGTGCTTGGGTTTGGGTAAAAGGGAATCCTGAACCCAATGACCAACGTAAACCGAATTCCCATTTGGCTTCGCGGGAAAATTTTCCCTCAATATCGCCGGTCTTATAGTTAGCCACTAAATTAACATTATGGCGGCGGTCAAAAACCGGAAAATAAGTCGTAATAAAGTCATTCCGTTCAGATTTTGATAGCCCATAAACAGCCGAGAGATATAACTTTTTGGTCTGTAATTTTAAATTTATATCAACTCCCCGAGCAATTCCTGTTTCTGTAATGAACGTAGGGTCTGTTGGAAATAGTTTATTGCGATTAGAATTGGTGAGCTGGGTAAAGTTTTTCTGCCAAGCCTCTACCAGTAAATCAACTGCATTGAATAGCCGAATTTCAACTCCGGCTAAATAGTGTATTGCATATTGCAAAGAATTATTTTTAACCAAGTTTTTAGGTGTTTCATCTTCGGGTGCTGACAAAAACCCTTGAAATAATGCTACCACATCTCGGTCAGAGGTAGGAGACATTAGGTTTTGGGAATACATTCCGGCAGCCGCATTAAAGCTAATCCGCTTAAAGTTTAGTTTTCCACGAATTCTTGGCTCAAATGAAACAACGGACTGGTTGTTGTAATAATGTGCCCGAAGGCTTGGTTCTAACACAAAGCGGTGAAAATCAACTTTTTCACCATTCAGTGTTTGGGTTTGTTTGAATACTTTTTTAAACTTTACAAACCCTGCGGCTTCTGTGTTGTTGTTAGCTGCCTGTGTAATAAGCCCTAAGGAATTACTAAATTTTAGGTCTGTACTGAAACCTAAAAATTCTATTCCATAAGAAAGCTCATTCACTGAGTTGATGATATAGGCGAAGTTTAGCCCACCATTAAATCCGGTGATAGAACTTTTTCTGGGGAAAGCTTCACTGGCACTGACTAAACCGGTTTGATAAGAGCTAAGTGCAAAATTTCCGGATATAATTGCATTTGTGTTATTGGGCAAAAACATAAAATTAGCTCCTCCGCCACTTGACTTCCACTGAATATTTGCCGGAAAACCATAAGTTACTTTGTCTTGTTGGTGAAATCCAAATAGATTGACTCGATTAGCTTCCCCCCCAAAAGTTACTTTACCAAAAATATCTACCAATTGATAGGGCATTCCGGCAGTATCGTTTACATAAGAATACATAGATTTGGAAATTTGGTCAATTAAGCCATAACGGCTTGATATTAAGAAACTTGAAGCATCTTTAGCTAAGGGGCCTTCGGCTAAAAATCCGGTAGTAAATGGATTCAGGTGTGCTTTAGCACTAAAACGGCTTAAATTTCCGGTTCTCGTTTTTATGTCCATTATAGAAGAAACCCGCCCGCCGTATTCGGCAGAAAAGCCCGCCGTATAAACATCGGTAGAACGAATGTAGTCCGTATCAAAAACAGAAAATAACCCAATTGAGTGAAAGGGATTGTAAATCACGGCTCCGTCTAAAAGAACTTTATTTTGGATAGGAGTGCCGCCTCGCACAAAAATCTGCCCGCCTAAATCGCCGGTAGAAATAACGCCCGGAATCACTTGCAGATATTGAGCTAAATCCGGCGTCCCTAATGTTGGTATAAGAGAAATATCTTTACTGGAGATTTTGACTACGCCGGTATTTACTTTGGTTGGGTCAATGATACTTTTTTCGGCAACTATTTCTACTGTTTCTAACTCTTTACCTTGATTCTCTGTCATTTTAAAATTCAAGGTAATTGCCTTTCCGGCAGCTACTTCCACATTTTGCCGAACCGTATCATAGCCTAAGTAGGTGATTCTGAGATCGTGTTTACCTGCCGGCACCTTAGAAATGGAAAATAAACCTTGTAAGTTTGTGTTTGCACCGATTCCAAGTTTTTCAAAATAAACTGTTGCCCCGATAATAGGGTCTCCGGCAGCATCTTGAACTGATCCACGAACAATAGCAGTTTGGGCGTATATCCAACTACAAAGCCCCCAAAAACTGAAAAAAAATATTATTTTCTTGGCAAACATGACCACAAAGGTACAGTTTCTCTCTTGAATACAAACGACAGCGGCATAGAAGGCGGTATATCACCGACCAATTTTATGAGCCATAGCTTTAGCTATATTTTATATTTAAAGTATGTTAAGCAAACTACTCGCCAGAAAATAACTATTTTGAGAAAAAAGTAGATGCTCAGTAGTAAATAAGGTTCATTCTAAAACCATATAATTAATGGTTTTATTCATTTTCTAGTCTAATAATAAATAGAAAACGGTTTATTTTCAATAGATTACATCTATTGAAAATCCTTTAGTTTTGGGATTTAATATTGTTTTTTCCCAAGCGATAATGGCTGATTTTCGGGTACTGCCCCACATATAACCTCCAATATTTCCGGATGCCTGTATCACACGGTGGCAAGGGATAAGAAAAGCGACCGGGTTACTTCCTATGGCTGTACCTACTGCCCTTGAAGCGTTAGGATTCCCGATTTGCTTAGCAATGTCGCCATAAGTATAAAGTTGTCCGAATGGAATCTGCAACAAACTTTCCCAAACTTTTAGCTGAAAATCGGTTCCCTTTAGATGTAGTTTGATTTCAGGCAGGTTATTCCAATCATTTTGAAAAACAGATAGCGCGTATTGGTGCATCGAATCTACTTTTGGCTGAAATATTGCATTTGGAATCTTTATTTTAAGGCCCTTCAATGCCTTTTCTTTGCCAGTCTCAAAAGCCATATAGCAAATACCTTTCAATGTTGAAGCTATAATTAGATTTCCAAAGGGACTTTCAGCAAAACTATAATTAACAGAAAGATTTTCAGTAGCATTTTTGTGTTCGTCCGGCATCATTCTCTCTATTTTAATAAAATGATGCGGCTTTCCCAGAACCGGAAATTCTGATTCAGAAATTATTCTTCTATTCAATTATGATAATCAATTGATTCAAATAACGCATTTACATTCTATAAATGCAAATATTCACAACAGTGCTATCTGGTTTTGAGGATTTAATATCTTCTCACAGGGAAACCTAATAACGTAGCAACAATATCTACGGGAATATCTTCTAAAAAATGGGTTTCGTAGGATTCATTATAGTAAGATATTAGTGGCGAGGGTTTTACTGGATTATAGCGAATTTCAGCCATAAATACAGCTTGGTGGTCTTCTATCTTTATGATTGAGTTTGTATGGCGCGTTCTGAAAGAAAGCGTAGGAATAAGATTTGAACTATTTAGAGTATAGGCTTCTCTGGTTTCAGTAATTTCTTGATAATTAGGGAGTCTTCCAACAAATGGGTCTGTTTGTTGGATATTTCCCCATTGAACCTCATCGCAAAATAAATTTTCCCTAAAATAGTGTGCTAATTGAGTTAATTGAGAAATCTCACTATTTGCTTGGCATAAAAAGAAACGATAAGTTTTTGTAAAACTTTCTATTTTGGGCCGAATAACTCGCGGAAAATAGGCTGATAAAGTCTCTTCAATTTCTGAAGCAGTATTTCCCAATGGTATCCAAAATAAGAAAGGATACTCATGGAACAACTGCAAAAAAAGTTGGTCAGGGGAATCCGAATGAAACAATATATTTGATGTCCAAGACATCCCCATTCCATTTGAGCAAGTAGAGCCTACGGCTACAGGTATTGCTTGCCGTAGTGTTTCGATTGCAATTTCCTTATCTTGCTCTTTAGTGGGCACTAATTCAAACGCCATTTCGGCAGAATGATGAAGTTTTTCCGCAAACTCCTCTTGCTCTGTACCCGAAAGCCAATGTATGCCTGCTATAGATTGGCTTTGAAGTTCACGAACCCAAGCAGGAACGGTTTCAAACATCAATGCAGAATAGTTTTGAGTATTTTTAGAGTTTAATTTTGCCGTTCAAGTAATCTTGAACTTGGTCAGAAGGAAGAATAACCTCTTTGAAGGTTAATGCGCCATTTTTCTCTTTTTTGAAAGCTTTGATAACCTTTGTTGTGCTAATACTGGTTTCTTTCTTTAGCGTTGCAACTACTTTCTTTGCCATATTATTAAGGTATTAATGTTTGTTTTTGTTAGAAAAAATTACTTGATTTCACGGTGCACCGTATAGCGGCGAAGAATTGGGTTATACTTTTTTAGTTCTATGCGCTCCGGCTTATTTTTACGGTTTTTAGTAGTAATATATCGGGAGGTTCCGGGTAAACCCGACTTTTTGTGCTCTGTACATTCTAAAATAACCTGAATGCGACTTCCTTTTGCTTTCGCCATATCTTGTATGCAGTAAATTCAGGGCGCAAAATTACATAAAATAAACCAATCGTTTTATAGTTTTTTAATTTTATTCTTTAAAAAAGTGAATTACAGAATACCTTTATGCTCTAAAACACTTAGAAATAAATTTAAGTATCACAATGAATACTACTCTTAACTTTTAGGGTATTTTTAGTTAGGTAATCAGATAATGATATTGAAAAAATTATTCACACTGCAATAGTTCATAAAATCTACAAAACCGAGAATTATCTGGTTTGAATTTCTTTATCAAGTATTTATTCAAAAGTGGTGTATGTTACCTATGTGGAAAAAAGTAACTGGTATAGAAAAAATAATTCAAGAAATACGGAAATTCGCACCAAACATCTGTATATTTGCGGCATGAATATTGACATTCTCTCCATAAATCGATACAAGACACCTAACCCTATGGGGTTTCTGTATCCCTGTTACCGGGAGATGTTTGAGAACAACATTATCTTTCAGTTTAACGGTATCGTAACCAGCGACTTAGTTGTGAGCGTACTTAAAATTATGGGAGATATGTTGGAAGATAACGGAGCAGACAGAAAGGTTTCTAAGAAAGTGTTCAACGTTATGGTTGAATGTTTTCAGGGTGTTTATCAAGAAGTTGAAAAAGACGACCCAAAATTTGACCCAACCGCAATATTACTTGTAAAAAAATTAGGAGTTGTTTATTACGTATCTACTGGCCGCTTTATAGAGACATCTCTTTGTAACGAAATATCCAGTTTCATTGACTCTATAAATGCTATGGATACAGCTAGTATAAAAAGCTACTATAAAGAACTATTAGTTAGTGAGCTAAATAGTTCAGCAAACTTGACTAAGTTAGGGATCATTGATATTGCCCGTAAATCACGCCAGACCTTGGCTTATGACTTTGAAAACGTAAATGACACTTATTCTTTTTTTAGTTTGGAAGCTAAAATTTCTGCAAATTTGCTGTAAATAACACGATTTATGATAAAGCCTTTAAAGATAGAACCAACCCATAAGACACCCCACGTGCATTTAAATGCTGAATCAGGTGTTTTTGAAATAGGAGGCCGCTCAATCCCTGAGGATTCGGTCGGATTTTATAAGAAAATTATTGACTGGATTGATGAGTACGGTGGTTCACCTCTCCCGCTCACCGAATTCAAATTCGAATTAGAATACTTCAACACAAGTTCTTCCAAAAATATTTTGGAAATATTAAAACGATTGGAAAAAATCCACTCAGATATTAATATCGTTAAAATTATCTGGTACTATGAAGAAGACGATGAAGATATGGAGGAAACCGGCGAAGACTATAAAGTACTTATTTCAGTTCCGTTTGAGCTTGTGATGAAAGTGTATTAACATTACCGATAGATAAAGACTATGACCTATAGCTATTATAAAAATATGCAAGCGAATAACATCATCTTTGTTTATCAAGGAGAAGTTACCGCTGACTTAGTATCCTCTGTACTCCAAATGATGGAAAACAAGCTTGACGGGGATAATGAAGATAAAAAAGTAAAACGAAAAGTATTTAACGTCATGGTTGAATGCCTCCAAAATGTATATCATCACTTAGACTCCCTTGAAGTTGCAGAGATTACAGACGATTCATTAATCAATGATAGAACAGCTCTCTTAATGATTGGAAAAGAAGATAAAGATTACTACGTTATTACCGGAAACCATATTCTTAATGACCGTGTAAAAGACGTTCAGGGAAAACTTGAACGTGTAAATAACTCCAATAAAGAGGAGCTAAAGGCACTTTATCAAGACATTTTGTCTAACGAACAGATGTCTTCTAAGGGTACTGCCGGTTTGGGAATGATTGACATCGCTAGAAAATCCGGCCAAAAATTAGGCTACGACTTTCACTATGTAAATGAAAAATATTCCTTTTTTAGTTTAGAGGCTAAAATCTCAAGAGTACAAGAATAAAAATAGTTGCTATTGTGAGAAATCTTGTTATTGAACCCACACCAAAGACCCCAAAGGTCATACTGAACGCCGACATTAATGTCTTTGAAGTCTCAGGCAGATCAATCCCTGAAGATTCAGTCGGGTTTTATCGAAAAATATTGGACTGGCTCGATGAATACGCCCAGAACCCTAATCCAAAGACAAATTTTAAATTTCAATTAGAATACTTTAACACAAGTTCCTCTAAGTGTATTTTAGACGTATTCAGAAGATTAGAACGGTTACATAAAAATGGTCGTCAAATCGTTATCACTTGGTGCTATGACGCAGACGATGAAGATATGGAAGAGACCGGCGAAGACTACAAAGCTCTTTTAGACGTACCTTTTGACTTAGTTACAATCTGAGTTTTGTGTATAACTTAAACTAATTTGTTGAAAACTAAATACTTTACTTTAAATACTGTTTGAGTTATATCACTACCTTAGCCATAAAATTGTAATACTACTTAACTATGGAAAAAAGAAAATTAGAAGCGTTTGCTAATGAGATAGTTAGCCTCTCTAAAGCACGTGAAGCACTTGCCAATGACGAGCTTTCTCGTGAAGAGCTGAAAGGTCATTTCAGTAGCCTCGCAGATGAGTATGAAAAATTACTTGATGAAACAAAGTTCCTAACTAAGGTTAGTGATAAATTAGAGTCTAAGTTAAATACCGCTAACGAAAGACTACAAGCCTTTAACCAAGAAATTAGTGCTGAAGCCGAAGAGGTTAAAAATAAAAACGAAAAAATCCTTCAAAAACAACGCCAAATAGTTCAAGAAAAAGCAGAATTAGATACTAAGGTAAACAAGTTTCAGCTTACCATGATTATTATGGGAGCTTTGGTTGTAATCTGCATGATTTTTATCGTATATTACGTTATTTTTAACGCAAAACCCGGTACTCACTAATATTTACAGCAATATAACGAGTAATCTAAATAAGAAATAGACTTTCTTATTTAGATTTTAACGGCTTTGTTTCGCTCTAATTTTAGTAATAATATTTAGCTATTTTTATATGGCTCGAAAAGTGAATCAATTTTCGACATATAATATTAGAAAAATTGCAGTAATAAAAAGCTTCGGAAAAAGTAGCTTTGAAAGATACAACTACTGTAATTATTTTTATTTTCATATAAGTTTAAATATACCTATGGTTTTGAAATGCTTGTTTTTAACTTTGTATTATGATTCGGAAGGTTTTAATAGCTAATCGTGGAGAGATTGCGTGCAGAGTTATACATACCTGTGCTCGCTTGGGAATTCAAACAGTTGCGGTGTATTCAGAAGCAGATACAAATTCACCCCATGTTCAGCAAGCAGATGAAGCCGTTTGTATTGGCGCAGCCCCCAGTATAGATTCTTACTTGAATCAAACACGCATTATCGAGGCAGCAAAGTTATCAGGCGCAGATGCTATTCACCCCGGATATGGATTTCTTTCTGAAAATGAACACTTTGCGCTCTCTTGTGAACAAGCCGGGATTATATTTATCGGTCCAACTTCAGCAGCCATAACTTGCATAGGTTCTAAAAAAAAGGCTAAAGATTTAGCTATTGCTCACAATGTACCGGTAGTGCCGGGCTATCACGGAGAAGAACAGGCCACAGATAAATTAGCCGAAGAAGCTCTCAAAATCGGATTTCCCATATTAATTAAAGCAGCAGCCGGAGGCGGCGGAAAAGGAATGAGGGTCGTTCAGCATGAAAATGAACTTTTGCACGGAATAGAAAGTGCCAAACGTGAAGCCTTAGCCGCTTTCGGCAATGATACGCTACTGCTTGAACGTTATTTTGAAACCGTTAGGCACATAGAAATACAAATTATGGGAGATACTCACGGTAACTTAGTGTATCTCCATGAAAGAGAATGCTCTATTCAACGCCGGCATCAAAAAATCATAGAAGAAGCACCTTCGCCGGCATTATTAACGAAACCGGAACTTCGCCAAGCGATGGGCGAAGCAGCTATCAGAATCGCAAAAGCAGCAAACTATACAAATGCCGGAACAGTAGAGTTTATCTTGACACCAGACGATAAATTTTACTTTTTAGAAGTAAACACCCGTTTGCAGGTAGAACATCCCGTAACCGAAGCTATTACCGGCTTAGACTTAGTAGAATGGCAAATTATGATTTCTGAAGGAGAAAAAATCCCCCTAAAACAATCAGAAATACCGCTAAATGGTGCTGCTGTTGAAGTACGACTATATGCAGAATCACCTGACAATCAGTTTCTTCCTTGTACAGGAACAATCCATCGTTGGAAAACATCCCCGTATGCACGAATAGATTCAGGAGTTACCGAAGGAAATGAAATATCTATCTATTATGACCCGATGATTGCTAAGGTTATTACTTGGGGAAAAAACCGGCAAGATGCCAACAGATTAATGTCCAAGGTATTAGCCGAAACCATCATACTTGGCTTAACTACAAATCTATCTTTTTTGAAAAACCTAATAGAACACCCGCAGTATTTATCCGGAAACCTAAATACCCGTTTTGTTCAAGATTATCGAACTGAACTCCTTTCTCCTATTCAGGCAACCCTTCCCATTGAAGTACAGATAGCTGCACTTTGGTGCTGTATTTTAAATGACCGAAACGCGCAAGTCAATTTACCCGGTATTCCCGCCGGCTGGCGAAATAATCCTTTTGATAAAACTACTCGCCGCTTTTCTTGGATAAATAAAAATGTAGAATACGCTGAATCAGTTTGTTATAATTTAAATGGAGATTCTCAAATCTGTATTAAGTTAGACGGACAATTCGCTTCTTCCAACCTATTGGCTTATTCAGAAGAAGCTATTCGCTTTACTTTTGGGAATAGACAGTATCACTTTGATTATTATATTTACGAGAAACAGATTGGTTTACAGAATATTAGCTTAGGAAACTATGAGTTAATAATAGTACCGAGATTTATTGAACCGGTAAATATAGAGCACGAAAACAGCTATCATTCTCCGATGCCGGGTAAAATACTGCGGGTATTAGTGGAGGCCGGCCAAAGAGTACAGGCAGGAGAAGCACTGTTGATTATGGAATCTATGAAAATGGAAAACACAGTTCGGGCACATACAGATGGAGTTGTGAAGGCTATCTATGTAGCGGCGGGTGCTGTTGTGGCTGCCGCTACACAACTGATAGAAATGGAATAATTAGAGTTGATGAATAACGTAACGTATTAGTAAACATTTACTTCCGGTTCTAACTTTACGTTGAACTTCTGGAAAATACTTTGTTGAATTTTTTGGGCGAGTTCCCATACTTCGGTGCCGGTGGCTTTTCCGTAGTTTACCAGCACTAAGGCTTGCTTGGGGTGGCAACCAACATCACCTTGCCGGTACCCTTTCCAGCCTATTTGTTCGATAAGCCAACCCGCAGCTAATTTAATTTCATTATGAACTCGATAATGAACTATCGCTGGAAAATCTTTTTGCAGTTCAACAAATTGTTCATAGGAGATAATCGGGTTTTTGAAAAAGCTGCCTGCATTTCCGGTAACTTTTGGGTCAGGAAGTTTCGTACGGCGAATTTCGACTATCGTATCCCGAACTTGTTGAATCGTAAATGGCTCAAGATAGTTTTTCCTAAGCTCTTCTAAAACAGTACCATAACTTAAGATAGGTTTGTAGGTAGGAGGTTTCTGTAGGCAAAGTGTTACTTCTGTGATTATAAATCTATCTTTACCTTTTTGCTTAAAATAGCTGTCTCGATAGCCTAATTGGCAATCCTGTACGGAAATTTGGCAGAATCTTTGGGTAAATTTATCCCACGCAGTTACTGATTTTAAGGCGTTTGCAATTTCAACTCCGTAAGCACCAATATTTTGAACGGGTGCAGCTCCTACGCGGCCGGGTATTAGCGATAGATTTTCAACGCCCCCAAAACCATTTGATACTGCCCAATGAACCAACTCGTCCCAAACTACTCCAGCACCAACTTTCACCCATATATTTGACTGGTTTTCTTGTTCTATGTGGATTCCTTGGTTCCGGATAGCAATAACCGGAATTTCTAAATTTTTGGTAATCAGAATATTACTTCCACCACCTAAAATCAAATGTGGTTCTGACAATATTCCATGATAGGATGGTATTTGTTCCGGTGAATGTACTTCATATAGTTCAGCGCAAGTAGCTTCAATTCCAAAAGTGGTGAGATTTTTTAAAGAGACGGGCATTTTATTTCAATATAACAGTTCTAAACTGCCTGCGCCTTCACGAATCACCTCAAAAGTGTCATCTTCAAAACTGCAATCTACCAATGTGGAAGGGATAATTCCTCCCTGGCCTCCGTCAATCACCATATCTACTATGGATTTATATTTTTCGTGAATCAATTCTGGGTCGGTAAGGTATTCCAAAATATTATCATCTTCCCGTAAAGATGTGGTTAGCATTGGGTTACCAAGTAGCCGGACTAAATCGGTTACAATATGATTATCGACCACGCGGATTCCGACAGTTTTTCGTTCGGACTGAAAATGGCGGGGGATTTTTTTAGAAGCTCTTAAAACATAGGTATAGGGGCCGGGTAAGGTACGCTTCATCATTTTATAGATAGACGTAGAAACCTGAACAGCATAATCAGAAATGATAGAAACGCTTTCGCAGATACAAGAGAAGTTGGACTTTTCCGGCGAGATATTCTTGATTTTACAAATCCGCTCAATACCTTTTTTGGAATAAATATCGCAGCCAAGCCCATAAACGGTATCGGTAGGGTAAATGATAACTCCGTCTTTACGTAAACAATCCACCACTTTTTGGAGCAGCCTCTCCGGTGGATTTTTAGGATGTATCGGCAAAAGCATTTCTATTTAGTATTTGAGGTAGAAGTAATTTAAACTTATTTTAAAAAATTGAAAAGGGTTGTTGAGATTTGTGTCACAAAACATAATTATTTCAGAACCACCCCTTATGTACAAAGTACTTAGCAAAGATATAATAAAAAACGAAATAGTTGTTCACTTACCTTCATCCAAACAAGGATTTCCGCCAACTGTCTCGCCCTAAAATAGGTTTACACAAAAAAGTGTAACCACAGAGAAAAAAGCAGTAAAAACAGAACAAGAGAAAGAGACTATAATTGCCTCGTATTTACTGGACGCGAAAACTTATCGCCAGTTAGGAAACAAACATACTGTTATGTTAATCGTAAATTAACGGATAAAGTCTTCTGAGTTTTTGCCTTGCATCGTTTGTTGTAAATTGCCAATTGATTTTACCATTTTTGTTGTTTCTGTGTTGTTGCCAAGCCTCTACTTCGCTGACAATATTTTCTATTTTTGCGATATGCCTATTCAAACATTGATGGTTTAGAACGTGTAATTCTATTTCTGCCATATTTAGCCAACTTCCGTGTTTAGGAGTATATACAAATTCAAACCTGTCCCAAATTCGTTTTGCTTCCTGCGGTTCAAACATTTCATATAATGCCGATGGGGAATGGGTTTTAAAATTATCCATTACCAAAGTTATCTTCTTCGCTTCCGGATACATTTCATCAGCTATTCTTTTTACAAACATTGCCCAATCTTTTTTGGTTTTTGTCTGCGTTACTTCAACCAAACGTTTGCTTTTCAATGGCTCGTTTGCCATAAATATATTGACAACACCATGTCTGGTGTATTCATAATCTTCCCGCTTTTCATAACCCGGAGTCATGGGAGAATTGTTCTTGCTTTCTATCAATTGCTTTGGTGACTCATCCATGCAAACAACGGGGTTTTCTTCATTGTAAGGTCTTTTATAAACATCCAATACATTTTCCATATGTGCTACAAACTCACTACTTTTTTCCGGTGGAATTACCCAACCTTTTACTTTCCAAGGCTTAAGTTCATTTTTTTTAAAACATTCCCAACCGAAACATAAGATATGCTGTCCACGTAATTCAGCTCTACCATCTTATCTGCTAACAATCGCAAAGACCATTTTGCAAATCCTTTGGGTGGCTCGCTACAGCATAGTGCAACCAATTTAGCTTCCACCTCGCCGTCTATCTTTATTTCATATTTTCGGCTTGTCTGTCTGCGTTCCAGCACTTGCTCGAAACCCTCTTCAATAAATTTTTTCTTAACTCTGTCTATGGTTCGCATCCCTACTTTCAGTACTTTACTAATCTGTTCATTGGTTACTTTGTCAGAATATTCGCCTTCATCGCAGTTTAACAGAATATAAGCAGTACGGAATGTTTGTGAAGTATGGCTTCCTTTATTAATGATTGCCTGAAGTTCCTCTACTTCTTCCTTTGTCAATTTAATCGTGTATCGTATCATTGTTTTTTTGTAAAGATACGAAATATATGCGTCATAACATATCTAACCTAACAGTAGTTTTCCTATATAATCTTCTGCTTCTAACTCATAATAAGTTATTTATATTTATTCTTAGCTGCTTTTGTGCTTTGGCAATGAGGGCAAGTAACCGTTTGTTTGACTTCTGGCATAGACGATAAGGTTAGTCTTTATTGCCAAAAACTTCATCATACTTTCTAAGCCGCAACCAAATAATTCCAAGTTCCGTTCTTGTTCATCTCGTTTTTGGATATTTTTGCACTTCGGCAATGAGAGTAGGTAACCGTTCATTTTGCTTTATAAATAAACTACAAAGTTATTGCCAAGAATTTTATCCTGTTTTCTGAACCACAACCAAGCTTTTTATTAACATTGATGAAAAAGAAAAGACTTCTTTTTGGTGCTGTAGATATTGGCTACCGAATAGAGCACTATACAAAGTTTATCCATGAAGAATTTTCCGATAAATTAGAAGTTGAATCATTTTCAAAATATGTTTTAGCTAAAGATCATTTTGAAACAAAATATACTTTTACATGCGAAATCTATAAAAAATCTAACTTTTATGTTTACATTTACTTATTTTTATTTTTTCTAAGAGCATTAATTCGATATGATATATTTCATTTTTTATCAGGAGAATTAATTTTAACCTATAAATATAGAGATTTAGAACTATTTTTATACAAATTGCTAGGTAAAAAGGTTATTATGCATTTTGTCGGTGCTGATATTAGATCTGTAAAATATTCAAAATGGAAAAATGATAATTTAAAAACATATTTAGAAACAAAAATAAATCCTTTTCCGATGTCTGATGAAAATCAGCTAAAATTGATTAATTTGTCTAAAAAGTATGCTGACAAAATAATAGTTTCAACACCCGATCTATTGCAAATAATCCCAGATGCAATATACATTCCTGTATTTATTGATATAGAAAATTTCCAAAAAATAGCTGACTATAAATTTGATAAAAAGTTGCCACTAAAAATCCTTCATTCACCATCAAATAAATCAATTAAAGGTAGCACTTATATTATAGACCAACTAATGCCTCTCAAAGAGATGAATGGAATACAAGTAGAGGTAGTTATTCCCAAAAAAACTTTTGATGATTGTAATAAATATTATGTTTTAAGTAGATATGAATTGATAAATGAAATGAAAAAATCTCATTTTTTAATTGACCAACTATCAATAGGATGGTATGGTCTTCAATCAATCGAAGCATTAATATTAGGTAATGTGGTATTCTGTTATATAGAAGACACAAATATTAAATACTTATTCCCAAATACTCCTATAATTAACTTAAATGCAGTAAATTTGGAATCAGTGATTAAAGAAAATATTAATCTAAGCTATACCAATAATATTGTAGAAGATAATATAGAATGGGTTAAAAAATGGCATACAATTAAAAGTTATAAAAATATATTTTATGATTTATGGCTAAGCAAATGAATCAAAGTAAACCAATTTTTGATATTACCCAAGCAACTCAGGCTTAGGAATATCAAGTAATGGTATTGTTAAGCAAGTATAGATTTAGGAAAAACGTTAAGAGGAGGTTATTTGTAATAACCTCCTCTTAACGTTTCATCATAATAGGTTTTACCTCAACAATGTAACGCTTCCGGATCTCTGAATTGTCTCTAAATTGTTGTCAATTGGATAAATTTTAATTGTGAAGAAATACACTCCTTCTGTGCAATCAGAGTTTTGAAGATTTTTGCCGTTCCAATATTTAGTTGAATTAGCGTCATTAAAGAACATCAGTGCCCCCCACCTATCGTGTACCCAGAGTTCATACTTTGAGTATCCTTTTATGTTTGGTACGAAGAAATCATTGGTAGCGTCTCCATTCGGAGTAAAGACGTTAGGTATTGTGATGATCTCATCTTCTAAAACAGTATAGGTAGCGAGTTGAGTAGTGTCTGAACAGCCTGTTAATGGATTTAGGGCGATTACAGTAACAGTATATGGGCCACCTAATGGATAAATATGCGTTGGAGAAGCCTCATTGCTTGTTTGGCCGTCCCCAAAATCCCAGTAATATACTGCTGAAGTATCTACCCCTTGATTATGCTGAAACTGAACTGCTGAATTTGAAATACGCAATATCACTGGATTTGCCGGAATCGAAGAAACATCTAACACAGGTGTAGATAATAATACAGCCCGTACCGGCACACGGATTGACGTACAACCGTTTGCTGTGTATTCTACCCAGTAGGTTTCTGTTTGTTGTGTATTTGAGATTACTAATTGTTCACCTGTATTTAACACAGTGGTAGAATTTGAATCAGAATACCATAAAAATACTCCTCCGGTAACTGTTGAACTTGCTGTTAAAACTTGTCCTTGGTCTAAGCAGGCAGCTCCGTTTGTAGCAGTAATATCCGGTAGTGGAACTATGGTTATGCTTGCGGTATCTGTGTAATAACAACTTTTTCCAAAAGTAGTGTCTTCTATGGTTAAGGTAACTTGTGTAGAGACGTTACTACTGTATGTTTGGCTTGTAGCTACTACTGTTTGTGATACGGCATCTCGCCATATATAGCCTCCTATGCCGGAGTATATTGGGCCAACGAGTGTGCCAGTACCTCCTGCACATAATGTAGTATCTAAAACAGTAAATATCGGCAAGGATTTTACCCGAACTCGTATTGAATCCATCGAAACGCAACCGTTAGAGGTTACTTCAACGGTATAAACGTGGGTGCTATTTGTGGTATCTGAAACCGGTAAAACTGCCGTAATTGTGCCGGTAAACACACCATCTTGGAACCAACGGAAAGTAGTTCCATTTGTAACCGGTGTTATTACATAAATTTCTCCAGAACAAAGTACTGTATCTGTTGGTACAATATCAACAGTAGGTAGAGAAAACTCTTGAACCGCTGCGGTATCTGTATAACTACAAGATTTGTTGTTTATTGTTTCTATAACAGTTAAAGAATACGTTCCTCCGGTTGTTACAATTAGCGTATCATTGGTGCCAACGGATAATCCGGTTGCTAAATTTATCCAGTTATAGGTGTAATTTGAACCAAGCGGCCCACGTAATATCGCCGGATTGCCGGAGCAAATAGAGGCATCTAATACATCAAATATCGGCAAAGGCTGGCGGCCAATGTGCACACTCGCTGTATCATAGCAATTTCCATTGGAAACAATTACGGCATAAGTTCCTGAATCACCTACTGCTACCAATAAACTGGGTAAGAAATGGTTCAACTTTGTCCCATCACGATACCAATCATAACCGGTCGTTTGGGTAGTAGTAAGCGTTAAAGTAATACTTTCATTGGCACATAAAACGGTATCAGGGATGGTAAAGGCAACCGATGGTGATGGGGTTACTAAGATATGCATTGTATCTAAGCAGCCGGAATTTACCGTGATAATGTCTGTTGCGGGTGTTGCAGGATTTCCGAAATAAACTATTCCGGTTAAAGAATCAATAGTTGAGCCTATCGAAGAGTTAATACTCCACCGCAGGTTAGCTCCTGTTGAAGTATAACTTGCACTTGTACCTCCGCAAACCGTTACCGGGCCAATAATCGCCGGCAGTGGATTAACAGTGATTAAGAAAGTATCTTTGCAACCACTGGGAGATGTAGCGAACAACGAGTCTGTTCCAAAAGTGGTTCCAGTAGAGTAGTTTACCGTAAGAACTCCAGACACAGAACCATTTAACGTTGAACCAACCGAAGATACTAATACCCAATTAGATGGCACAGAAGAGTTATACTGACCACTAAAGCCAATACAGTAGGCACTCTGGCCGGAAATAACCGGCTTCGGCTGAATATTTATACTGATTGTATCTCTACAACCAGACGGCGTTACAAAATAAACCTCATCAATCGCAAGAAATGTTGTGGTTCCGGCTGATATTACTCCTGTTACCGGATCTATTGTAGAGCCAACTGTAGAACTTATACTGAAAGTACCGGCTAAACCACCACTTTGTATTGTTCCTTGTGTAAACATACACAGTGAAGCAGGTCCCGTAAGAACTGGCTTTGTATTTACTTGAACAAAATGTGTATCTAAGCAGCTGGCGGCAGCAGAAACAAAGTAAATTGTATCTACCCCTGCCAAAGAACCCGACACATAGTTTCCTGAACCACTAATTGATGATCCAATCGTTGTGCCTATTGTGAAAGTACCACCAAGCCCATTTGTGGCAAAAGTAGCAGCACTATACGCACAAATTGAATCTACACCGGAAATAACAGGCTTCGGATTAACCGTAACCGCAAGAGTATCTCGGCAACCACTCGGTGTTTCAAAAATAACACTTTCGATAACTGGACTTGATGTTGTACCAAAATCAACAACACCGGTAGAAGCATTAATAGAAGAACCAATACTACTACTCAAAGAAAAAGTTCCTGCTAAGCCGGAAGTAGAATACGTATGTTGTGTAAAACTACAAACATTAGTAGCGCCAGTAATATCTGGCTTTGGATTAACTCGAACAAGATGCGTATCTAAGCAACTGGCGGCAGCAGAAACAAAGTAAATTGTATCTACCCCTGCCAAAGAACCCGACACATAGTTTCCTGAACCACTAATTGATGATCCAATCGTTGTGCCTATTGTGAAAGTGCCACCAAGCCCACTCGTGTTAAAGGTAGTAGCTGTATAAGCACAAATTGAATCTACACCGGAAATAACAGGTTTTGGATTAACCGTAACCGCAAGCGTATCTCGGCAGCCACTCGATGTTTCAAAAACGATATTCTCTATAACTGGACTTAACGTTGTGCCAAAATCAGCAACACCGGTAGCAGCATTAATAGAAGAACCAATACTACTGCTTAGCGAATATGTGCCTACTAAGCCGGAAGTGGAATAAGTATGCTGTGTAAAACTACAAACATTGGTAGCGCCAGTAATATCTGGCTTCGGATTAACGGTAACCAAAAATGTATCTCTACAGCCATTTGAGGTTACATAAAAGATAGAATCGGTTGCAGCACTCGATCCATTACCCATTAGAGCAAGGCCGGCAGTATTAATAGTAGAACCAATAGAACTCTTGATTGAAAATGTACCCGGAATTGCAGTCGTTAATGAATACGTATTGGATGTGAATCCGCAAACAATTGTATTCCCGACAATATCCGGCTTTGGATTTATTGTTACTACGAAAGTATCACGATACACACAAGCATCAGTATTGTTGTAAAAACTATCTACAACCATTAGTTCGTAAGTTCCGGCAATAGAAATTGTTATTGTTTGCCCATTTACCGGTGCGCCTGCTGGGAGTCGTCTCCACGCGTAAATATCAAGGCCAGCCGGTGCTGTAACCGTTATCGTATTGCCTGAACATATTGTTTGATCAGGAATATTTAGGATAGGCTTTTGATTTACAATAATTGTCATACTATCCGGCCTTGGGCTCCGGCAGTTATTAGCATTTGTAGTAAACAATATATAAGTTGTTGTAACTGCGGGGCTTACAACATAAGTTGTTGAAAGTCCACTGTAAACCGGTGTGCTTGATCCGGAGACGAAGAGTTCGTAGATTTTTCCGGGAGCAGCTCCGCTAAACGTTAAAGTAGTTGATTGTCCCGGGCATAAGGTAGAATCATTTGTAGAGAGAGTGGGTTCTGCTGCCGGCTCTACCACAACTATTGCCGTCTTAGGCGGGCTCTTACACCCATGGCTTGACATAGCTACAACCTGAAACAAATTCGCAGTCGTAGAAGGGACTATTAACGTATTATTGGTACCGATAATAGTAGGATTCCCTAAAACCGTCCATTCATAACTTGCACCTCCAGTGGCAGTTAAAGTAACTGTATCGCCATCACAAATCAGTGAATTGGTTGGGTTGACTGTTACCGTAGGGTTCGGATATACTTTTACAATCTGCGTTTTTACGGCACTTGTACAGCCGGTTGCATTCACTGAAACTACCGTAATTGTTGTATCAGCAGTTGGGGTAATCTTTATAGAATCTGCAATTACATTTCCGGGAGACCAAATAAAGCGTTTAATCCCTCCTACTCCACCTGAACCACTTGCATATAAAGTCGTTGATTCTCCGGCACATAGCAGCGTATCACCGGTAATATTTACGATTGGATCAACATCTACAAAAAATGTACGAGTAATAGGTCCCGTTAAGCCGCAGCAATCTGTTAATAGCTTTAAAGAAACTGTATAGTTCCCATTAACCGTTGGGGTATAGGTTATTGTATCACTCGTTGCGCTGGAATCTGTAAATACCGTAGTAGCTCCGCGGCGTATTGTCCATGAATAAGTTACAACGCCGGTTAAAACAGAACTTGACATCACTATTGGGGTATTTTTACATACAGAGTCATCGGATATAATGATGGTTGGAGTAGATGCTGAAGGTGTACTTAAAATCGGCCAGAAATCAGTATAAACATTACCGGAGTAAGATACTGTTTTTCTACCTGTGTTTGTGTATTGCGAAATCACATTTGCGCCGGTTGGGGTTGGATTAGTTGCATCACCAATTGTTCCAAGGTTCCATGCAGCCGAAGAACCAGCATTAAATACTACATTTCGGTTTGTGCAAGAAGTATCTCCGCAGGTTATTACGGGCTGGGCAATAAGGTTAAAGTCAGCCGGAGTGTTTGAGCCTGAGGTAATAACCTGCGCCATTCCTCCCGAGGCTACTGCTGGGTTAGTTCCTGTTACATATAATTTAGTAGCAATTCCAGTTGATCCGTCTCCTCCTTTTCCGCCAGCACCACCTTGTCCGCCGTTTCCTCCATTTCCGCCAGAGCGGCCGCCAGAGGGAGTTGAGCCAGAGTTACCTGTGCTACCTGAGCCGCCTGAGCCGCCTGAGCCGCCTATCCCCGCTGTGCCTGCGTTGCCTGCTGAGATGCTGCAGTCCTTAATGGTAGCACCTGTACCATTAGCAAAAGCTACTATACCAAAAGAGCTAGCGCCGCTTGTACCGGGAGTTCCGCCTTGGCCGCCGGCACCGCCAGCACCACCGGTACCACCGTTACCACCAGGATCTTGACAGCAACATTCGCCGCCGCCGCCGCCGCCGCCGCCGCCGCCGCTACCGTTACCCCCCACAGAACCATTTGTTGCCCCTGTACCGGGCACAAAAAAACCTCCTGCGAATGTTCCTGCCGAAGCGTTTGCACCAATCGAACCGACCGTACCCACACCACCGGGGTTACCATTATTTCCATTTTGAGAAGTTTGTCCCAAAAACACACCCTTCTGCCCGCCTGTTCCACCGGAACCGCCACTTGAACCAGTTCCAGTGGAACCCGTAGAACCATTACTCCCACTTCCTGTACAAAGGCCACCACCACCAACAGCACCACCAGCACCACCAGCACCACCAGCAAATCCCCCGCCCAATACACCAGTAGTTCCTACTGCTCCGTTCAAACCATTTCCTGCATTTCCAACAATTATTCGGCAGCGCACAATATTGTAGCCTGAACAACCATTCAATGCTATCGCATAAACGCTGGTCGCTTGTTGCCCAACTGTAGTAGCCGGTGCATCCGCTACTTGTATCGTTAAGTCTTGAAAACGAAAGCCATTTACCGAGTTCAAACTAAATGCTACAAGCCTATTGGGATTTAATTCTATATTATTAGCATCTCTATAAATTATAGTAGGAACTGCATTAGATTTTGTCCAGTTGGTGCTATTATATCCACCATCTAAGGTTACATAATCTGTAATAGTGGTAATTGGGTTTGAAATATTGTAAGTTCCGGCGGCTATCTTAATTATACTTGCATTGCAAGCTGAGAGTATCAAGCCACGTGCTAAGGAGGCTGGGTCAGCTCGAGTTCCGGAGGCGTTAGCTCCTCCGGTTGGAGTTACATATATTGTGTTACAAGCCGCAGCCGGCGGCGGCGGCGTAACAATTACCTGAGTTGTAGTGGTAGTTGAGCAGCCATTGGCAGATACTCCTCGCAAAGTTATCGTTTGAGTAGAAGAAAATGGGCCAACGGTTACACTTGGTCCTGTACCCAAATTTGTAACTCCATTAAACCAAGTGTAGGTAGCGGCATTGCCGGTTGCCGTTAAGGTTACTGATGATCCGTTACACAATACCGGATTCTGAGGTACAATAGATATTATTGGGCTTGGATTTACCGTTACAGTACCTGTCTTAAACAATTTACAGCCGCCCGCATCTGTTAAGGTTACGGTGTAAGAATACGTTCCGGCTGTAGAATAGGTAAAAGAGGGATTGGGCGTATTTCCTGCCGTAAAGCCTCCGGAGCCAGCCCAAGAATAGGTAACTGGTCCTGTGTTTCCGGTTACATTAGTTACAGAAAAATTAGTAGGCGACCCTTGGCAAACTGTAGTAGCATTTACCGTTGCCTTAATGTTGCTGATTACATAAACCCGATAAGCAAAAGTACCTGAACCATTTATTGTACAGGCGTTATCTCTTACCGTAACTGTGAACTGGTATGCTTGAGAACTTGTATCAGCTATACCAGGTGCCCAAGTAAATGTACCGGTTGGGTATGACCCTGCTCCAACGGTAAATGTAGCACCTTGTATGCCGTTATCCCAAGTCATGGCTACTTGGTCTCCTCCACCTGCATCTGAAGACCCAATAGTAAAGTTCACTGTTTGGCCGGGACATACAGTTATTTGCGCATTAGTTGCATTATAAGTAGTTCCGTTAATGCCCGTAGTAATCGGGTTGATGTTATTACAATTCAAAACAATAACCTGTACATCTCTGATTATAGTACCAATTAATACCCCATTACGGTACTCTTTAACTTTAATGGCTAAAACTCCAATTTGAACGTTCGTAGCACTAATAGCTAAATCCCCTGTGGACGTGCTAAATGTAGTTGTACCATCTAATGGATGAGTAGGAGAATAACCCGACCTAAAAGAAACAACACTACTTGGGCTGTCTTTCGGATCAACTAATTCATAGGTTAAAGAATCTCCGTCTGCATCAAACGCACCGTTATTGTAATTATAAACTTGGCCTCGGCAAATATAAGGAACAGGTCTATTTAAAAAAACCGGAGAAGAGTTACAAGCACCACCTGCTGTGGTATTGTCTAACGTTGATTCTATATAAAAGTCAGTACCTCCGGGATTATTAATGGTATTAATGGAGTTATTTCTACAACACAAAGTATAGCCAAATATCCAATCTATAGCTTGACCATTTAAGGTAACTACTCCTTCGTAAATGTACTCTTGCACACCTGGAACAGTGCCACCATTGCAAGTAGAAACGGCGCTGGTACACGTTGGGGCAATTTCTATTCCCGTTCCGGGAATCGGATTACAAATAATGCTGCGGTTTACGCCCAGACTTGCAGATTTAATAACAACACTTACATTGGGTGGTGCCGAAACACCTTGGCAATCCCTATAAAAAGTAACCCGAATACGATATTGATTTCCACCTAAGCATTCATAAGTTATATCTCCACCTACTGCGTGTGAGGCTATTATTTTTTGGTTTAATGCTGCCATTAACACAAAGGCTAATAACAATACTATCCGCCGAAAAATACTTGAACGCATCTTGTGCTTTAACCATAAATACTCCCAGTTAGCTGTCATCATCAAAACTTCTTAAAGTTGCGAAAATACATACTTTGTAGTTATGTGTTTTCGTTTTCGCAGAAATTAAAGACTAAATGTTTCATTTTAGTATCATAATTAGTCAAAAAAAGGTGATGAATAGAAATATTAGCTGCTACTTTTTGAGGAATATTTTAGAATTTATGTTTAATTTATAAATCGTTCAGGCACATTTTTTATGTGCCTGAGCGATAACCTTAGCAAAAAATTTACTATAATTTTACAAATCTACTAACCAAAATAGTATGATTTTCAGATACAGTTTCTATCACATAAATTCCTGATGGTAAATTGCTTACATCAATATTTCCGGAATTTACAAGATTTGATGTTACCCACACTTTTCCATTTATGTCTAAAATTTTAACTATTGCTTTCTCCGGTAAAGGGAAAATTTGGATATTTAATATTTCCGTTACAGGATTAGGATATATTTTAAATTGATAAGAAACATCTCCGGATCTAAACACGGATGATTGTACATGGATAGTTTTGGTAATAGTATCATTACAAACGCCGTCATCCAAGATTAGTTGAAGTAAATAATCTCCGGGCTGGTTGTAAGTAGTGGAAGCACTATCGGGAAGAACAGTAAATGTTCCGTTCCCAAAATTCCAGTACCAACTTTCTACCCGAGACGCTGTATTTACTCGAAAAATCACTTCTTGGCCAACCACAACGGTATCCGGAGCTATTAAGCCAACTGGAGAGTTGTGGTGTATCGTTACTGCTATTGTATCGGATATTTGACAGCCAGATTCATTGGTTACGGTAAGGATGTAAGTCCCTGATTGACTTGGATATAGCCAAGGTAAAGATGAACCGTCTGACCATAAATAACGACTGAATGTTCCTCCCACAAACAACGGCTCATTAACACATAATTCTCTATCTTCCCCTAAATTCATTTCCAAAGAAACATAGGAAATACTTACTGAGTCTCTTATCGTACAGGTATTGGTTATAATTTCTACCCAATATTGCCCTTGTGCTGTTACCTCTATTGTGTTGGTAGTATCTCCGGTGCTCCATAAATAATGATACGCAGAATCGAATGGGGCTTCCAGCAGAACCGGTTCACCTTGACAGACTTGATGATTGGAGCCTAAGTCAAATTCTATAGGAGGCATCACGGTTACAAATACGGAATCTTCGTTGATACAGCCGCCCGGGGTAATCACTCGCACATGATACCAATGTGTTTTATCAACCCACACTCGTTGGGTAGCTTCACTTGTATTCCAGATATAGACAGATCCGGGAGAACCTGCATCTAACATCATCCCGCCACAAACAGTGGTATCATTTCCGAGAGAAACGATAAACGGCTTCTCTATAACCTGAATTGTATCATAAGTAGTACCATTCACGTTAGTAGCTGCAACCCAATATGTGCCAGGTACGTTAACGGTAATTTTGGGTATCGTATCTCCTGTTGACCATAAGTAGGAAACTTCATGTATTTCAGGTAGTTGTCCGCAAATAAGGTCCGGGAAGATGGGGTCAGGGTCGCCCGGTATCACAGAGGCATCTAAGTAGGTGAAGCCCCCCGGGCAAATGGTTGTATCATTGCCTAGGTCAATCAGCGGAGTGGCTGGTATCCAGTCTATTCTAACGTTATCAATAGCAATTCCGTCATGATTTTTTGAAAACAGCGCATTTGATGTTACCGAATATTTCCAGCGCAGCCAAATATTACGGCGGCGGCGCTGCACCTCGCGTGGTAAAGAGATATTTAGATATTTCTTTACTGAATTAGGAAGCCTAAACCGAGAGTCGTAGGTAGTTCCCTGCACTAACTTAAATCCGGAAGTTGGACCGTCAATGCTATATTCTAATACCAAGCGGGAATTAGCAAATAAGGCCTCCCATTGCTTTACAACGTCATAAGAAATAGCCATTTCGGCACACTCTGCGGTGTTGCATAATGCCAACACAAAATAACCCGGATTGTTTGAGATACTATCTCCAAGCATACCGATTTTGCCTCCATAATTGTATGTTCCGGAAAGCATTGTTAACCAAGTTCCAGGTAAAAGTACAGGGTTCGGAATCCTCCCATTAAATGCAATCCAACCACTTGGATATAATATCCCTGAATCTCCCGGGGTATTGTTAAAGTCCTGAATATATGGACTATTAGTAGGTAGTTGTATTGGCATTGGGATGGGTAAAGACTGCCCCCATACCCATAATACTGATGACCAAAAGCATAATCCTACTATTACAAACTGTTTTGCCCTATTTCTCATGCAGCAAATTTAATCAAATACTTAAATTCAGCTATTTAAAAGTGATTAAATTGCTTGAATAGTATTTTGTTACAAATATTATGTCATCAAAAATACCAACATTAGCAACAGGCCGATAAACATCATCAAGGCATAATTTTGTACTATACCTGTTTGTAGTCGTCTGAAAATATTCCCTGCAATAGTTGTAACAAATGCGGTTCCATTTACTAAGCCATCCACTACTTTTTGGTCAAAGGCGAATGCTCCTTTATCAGAAATATAAACAAATGGGCGTATTATTAAATAGTTGTAAATTTCATCTACATAAAATTTATTTTCCATGACTTTATATAGCTTTCCAAAAAAGGATTTAACTTTTTCTTCTCCGGATATATCGTATTTACTATATAGGCGGTAGGCTAAAAACATTCCAAAAAACGCAATTAGGATTGATGCCGTAATGAGGAAGATTTCTACACCAAGGGATGCGTGTAAGGTTCTGTTAATGATGAGTTTTGCTTCTTCGCCGGAGAGCCAATGGTGGGTTATCCAGTTATAGTGTCCGTGTCCAATAATTTCGGGTAAGCCAAGATACCCGCCTACGATTGCTAAGCCTGCTAATATCCATAATGGAATGGTCATTAACGGAGAAGATTCGTGTGGGTGGGCATCTTTTTGCTCGTAACGAGCCTTTCCATTAAAGGTTAGGTAAGTTACTCTGGTCATGTAAAATGCTGTTAATAAGGCCGTTAATGCTCCTATCAGCCACACGAAATAGTACATTGTAGATTCGTGCCCTGCGGCAAAGACTTTTCCAAGTATTTCATCTTTGGAGAAGAAGCCGGATAGTCCGGGTATTCCGGCAATAGCTATTGTTGAAATCCAGAATGTCTTTGAGGTGCTTGGCATATAGTGCCCAAGGTGTCCCATGGTTCGTATATCTTGTGGGTCTTTTGCAGCGTGGGCGTGTTCCATAGCATGGATAACGGATCCTGAGCCTAAGAATAAACAGGCTTTAAAGAAGGCGTGTGTCATCACGTGGAAAATAGCTGTGGTAAAAGCTCCAGCTCCTAAGGCCATAAACATAAACCCAAGTTGCGATACCGTAGAATAGGCCAATACTTTCTTGATGTCATTTTGGGCGATAGCAATCATGGCAGCTAATATAGCTGTTAGGCCGCCTACTACGGCAACTAAGACCATTACTTCCGGTGCTTGCAGGAATACTGGTGATATTCGGGCTATCAAGTAGATTCCGGAGGTAACCATTGTTGCGGCGTGGATTAAGGCAGAAACGGGTGTTGGGCCGGCCATCGCATCCGGAAGCCAAACATATAACGGAATCTGCGCTGACTTGCCCGTTGCGGCAATAAAGGTACATAACGCAATCCAAAACGCAACATCATGGCTCAACGTAGCTGTATTTAAAGCGGTAAAGTTTAAAGAACCGGCTACTTGAAAGGTGATAAACATCGCAACTAAAAGCGCAAAGTCCCCTATCCTATTGGCTACAAAGGCTTTCTGCGCAGCAGCAGCTTTATTCATATCTTCATACCAAAAACCAATTAGAAAATAAGAACACGCCCCAACGCCTTCCCAACCTAAAAATAGCACTACAAAATTATCCCCAAGCACTAAGTTTAACATAGCAAAGATGAATAGATTCAAATACAAGAAAAACTTGTAAAATCCTCTATCGTGATGCATATAACCAATTGAATATAAATGAATTAACGAACCAACTCCAGTTACAATCATGCCCATCAATAATGATAATTGGTCTAAATTGTATGAAAAGGAAATATCTAAATTCTTGGTTTTCATCCAAGAAAAGAGGGAGAAGTTGATTGGCTCTCCCGTAAAGCCCAAAAATGTGCTGACCAGAATCAAAAAGGGTATCGCAACCATAGCTGTAGCTATGCCGCCAATTAATTTTTCTTGTTTCCGAAAATTAGGAGAAATAAAACCGAGTATTCCTATTACAGATGCGCCTAAAAACGGCAATAATATGATGAGTGGCAAAAGTGCTTCCATTGAATTTACTGCTTAAAAAATAATTACCACTTAAATAAATTTACGTTGTTAATGTCTATATCCTGCTTATTCCGAAATAATGCAATAATGATGGCAAGCCCCACAACTGCTTCAGCGGCTGCAACACACATCACAAAGAAGACGAACATTGTTCCGGCTGCATTATTATGTATTCGAGAAAACGTAACCATAGATAAATTTACGGCATTGAGCATTAACTCTACACACATAAACACGATAATCGCATTTCGTTTAGTGAGCACCCCCACTACTCCAATGCAGAACATAGCTGCGCTAACAGCTAAAAAATAATACGAATAAGTCGCTAAATCCATGTTGTTAATTATGTTTACGAGCAATCACAATAGCTCCCATAAGAGCCGCTAATAAAATAACGGAAATCATCTCAAAGGGAAATAAATAGCTGCTCATCAATGATCTTCCAATCAATTCTACCTTTCCAAACTCAAACGGAGTAATGTCTGTCTTTATACTTTTACTGACACCGGTAAGAATATAGAGCATTTCACCTAAAAAAGCTATCCCTAAAATAAATGCTAACCCCTTAGTAATGTCAAATTTAGATTCCGTAGGGTCTTCTTTGCCTAAGTTTAATAACATCACCACAAATAAAAATAGTACCATAATAGCTCCGGCATAAACTATCAACTGAATAATTGCTAAAAATTCAGCTTCAAGTAGCAGATATAACCCTGCTATGCAAAACATATTCAGCACTAAGAAAAGTACACTATACATAGGATTTCGGCTTAATATTAAGCCAAATCCACCAGCTAAACCAAATAATGATAACACCCAAAAGAGAACTTCCATAATTCCCGTCAATACGAGCCGCTAAATTCTAACTTTAATCTGAAACTTCCAACTGCTTCAATAATAGTATTCAATAATTTCTACCTTAACTTTTATTTTATATCCTGGTTATCAGTATTATAGAATAAAAACTAACTATTTTGTTTTTAAAATAATTACTTTACTAATCTATCTTTCCAGTGGTATTTTTTGCCTAAATTTCCCCAAATTCCAATTATAGAAACATATAGTAGATAGATTAATTTAGCTGGTAACCAAGCGCTTAGTAAGTTACTATTTTTCAAAAACTGCGTTGCCAAGCGAACTATCAGATAATCCGGGATTAATATAATTATCCATGCTAAAAAGACAAATGGAAATATCTTAGGATAAAATATCCCGTAAAAAAGAAACCCCAGAATTCCTATGTGTGTTATCCAAGCTGTAATTTGAGCTAATGAAATATCAACTCTCTGATAATAAAAGCTTTTGGATACCCAACGTCTGCGCTGTTGCCACCATTGGGATATACTTTTTTCGGGTAAAGTGCTTACGGCTGCCTGTGAATTCCAGCAAAAGCGGATTGGGAAGCCGGCTTTATGAAACCGGTGCAGTAAAAGCTCGTCATCGCCGGAGGCAATTTGGTCTATGCCGGAATATCCATCAACTTGCTGAAATACAGTTTTTTTAAATGCGAAATTAGCTCCGTTGGCAAAAATGGGAGTTTGGTTTTCAATCAAGGTGCCGCCTAAGGCTACTAAAGCGGCTGATTCTAAGGCTTGGGCCTGCTCAAAAAAATGCTTCCCCGCTTCAATCCGAACCGGACCTGCTACTACCGCTACGTTTGGCTGCATATACAAGGTTAATGTGGATAACCACTCAGGTTGATGCCAGCAATCGGCATCTGTTGTTACAATCCATTCTCCCTGAGCTGCTTGGATTCCAGCTTGTAATGCTTTTTTCTTCCCTATTTCTGCTTCTGAAAGCGAAAGTACCCGAAAAGAAACGTGTTTACTGCAAAACGCAATTTCTTGAGCTATTTGGCGGGTGGCATCTGTAGAATGGTCATCTACTACAATAATCTCATAATTACTATAATCCTGATTTAAAATACTTTGTAAACACTTTGTAATTGAAACTGCCTCGTTCCTTGCCGGTATAATGACTGATATTGATGGCTGGAAACTGTTGTCTTCGGCTGGCTGGATTTGAAGTAACGAATGTTTTAGGATTAGCCAATTTTTCCAAAGCCAAGTTGTATAAACCACCAAACTAATAATCAGAATTATCTCTATGATAATCATTATCTTTAGTGTTTAGCAAACATAACTTCAAAAAAAAAGCCACCTCTAAAATAGGCGGCTTATGATAATTTCTCTGGAAATTACTTACTCAAAGTCTGGGTAAATCTATATGGTTTTGAATTTATGGTATCTATACTAGAAACCTTAAGCATGTGTCCATCAAGGATTTCTATTTTAAGTTGAGCCCGTTTTTTGTTTTTCTCTTTGTATAGCAAATAGTTTTCATCAGCAGAGAATACCCAGCTATCTTCGTATTTTTCGGGTAATGAACTTGAGCATGATTTTGTTCCTTCATCAACAGCGACTTTGCCATTTACTTTAAATTCGATACGGTCATCTACCCAACAATTCTGCCATAGACTGGTAATCGTAGAATCCGGTGTTATTTGTAGTGGAGGATTGATTGTAAGAGATATAATACGATATTTCTTATTACATAAGAGGTCTGTTTTTGAGGGAGTTACCAATGGTTTTTGACCGTCATCTGAGCAAGCTGCCAGACCAAACACGAAAGTTAGCAAATAGAGCAGTTTGAAATTTAAAACACGCATATTCTACTTTTTTTTGCAAATATATCGTTTTTTCTAAATATACTTTCATTTTTAGTCGTTCTTCTTAGTTTTTAGTAGCTATATTTCTGTTTTTCAGTATTTTAAATTTACAAAATACCTTCAATACGGAAATCACTTTTCTAACATTCGTTTAAGATTTTCCGTTAATTGTACATTGGGTTGGCATTTGATGCTGAATTGTTGGGGTATAGTAACGTCATTTTGAATTGCTGTTATGACGGCTGAAGCTGCCCATTCTAAGTCAGTATCTTTTTCAAAATATCCTATTTCTATTTCGTCAATATCTGCTGTAATGGCTTTTTTGTTGTGATTATCCCAAAGTTGAATCTGTATATTTTCTACCGAAATAGTTGTTTTTCCTTCTTGGCTTATCAAGCCAAGTATGGGCTTAGGATAAGAGATTAAGTTTTGGGATTGATTGCATTTTCTGCAAACAATGTAGTAATTGTTTTCAAATACATTCTTTTTTTTGCCTCGTGTAAAGCAATGCGTACAAAACACCGCATTTGGTTCACTATGCTGAACGGGATTATTGTCTTTGACCCCCATAAAAGTAGCTATTACTTGATGTTTAAAGTCTTTTTCCGTTTCACTTGAATCTTGAATTCTCTTTTTTAGGGTTGAAAACATTTCATCAGTTTGATGTATCTTCATTTTTTTCGCCAAAATCTTAAACAACCTATCTAAGTCTGAATCGTTTTTTGTCTTTTTTATTACCGATAGCAGTGCGTTAACATGGGTTTCATCTCCACAATCTCTAAAAAAAGCGAAAGTGATGTTTTTAATCTCTTCAATAGAGTCAGATAAATATGCCAAAAACATTTTGGATATGTATAATTTAACATCTTCATTGGTTTCTAAAGGATAATGGAGACTGATTATGTTCAAAAGTGTTGTTTTTCGATAAAAATGAGTGGCCTCTTTATCTAACAATATGGTATTAAGTAGCGGTTGGTATGTTGAAAACGGTATTTTGGCTAATTTCTGAACGATATATTCATAGAGTTTTGGCGATGTATTGGCAAATTCTATTAAACTTTCTACGGATTCGGGTGTTTTCAGTTCCGTAGCAAAATCCACTAACGCAAATGCAGCATCTTTCGGTGAATGTTTTTTCAAGGCAGAGACAAAATATATCTTAATGAGTGGCTTGTTTTTTTCTGAAAAAAGAAGTGAAAATAACTGGAGTGTTTCCCAATCGTTTGACAAAAAGAGTTTTTCGATTTCTTGCCAGCTCTGTATATCTACATTTTCCTGTAATATTTTGTTTTTCAGCACATTAAAGGCTTCTGAACCCGAAAGTTTATCCTCAGCTTGCTGTGCTGCAGTTTTTAGCATCGGATTAGAATCTTCTTGTGTTTCTTTAACTAAGCGGCTACTTAGTTGTTTGTCTTTTAACAATAAAATATGCTGCAATGCTTCTGATTTCACAATAGGATTTGTATCACGCAAAAAATCAGGTAAAAAAGTAGCGGCTTTATTCGGAAAATGTTTTACAAGAATATCTAAAGAAACTAACCGAGTGTTAGGGTCAATATCACGTACCCCTTGTTTTAGCAAATCATAAAATTCACTCTCAGGTAGCAGCATCATAGATGGAACCAACATCCCCCTCAAAGGTTTTGCTTCTATATAAAACTTCTTAAAAAACGGCACTATCTCAAGTGGAATACCTACTTTTTTAAATAACTTGGGGAGAAAACTAAAGGTTTTTATCCTTGATTTATCTCTAAAACTTTTATTGTATATAATTAAGGCCAAAACAACCACACAGGATAATATTCCGGGTATCAGTATTCTTCCAAGTCCAAATCTGGTTATAAAGACAAAAGCTATCATAACAAATAGCGGTATCAGCACCCAAAAAACTGTTTTTTTTCCCCAATCTTTATAATAATTTTCCAGATAGCGAGCTGTATTTTCAGGATTTTTCAAGATTTGCCGGCGGATATACCAAGCAAGATAAGTATTCTGAACTGCCAAACTCAAATAAGCAAGCAGTATTCCCAACAATAATCCCAAAACAACAATCATAAATCTCTAACTAATTTTTAATTTTTAATTTTTAATTTTTAATTGCCCCACATAACCGTCCTATTTCTAAGGTGTTTAATAATCCCTGAACGCTTGCCTGATCATCAAATTGCTGGCCATTACGGGTAGCTTCTTTTCCTTGCAGCTCAAAGTTTTGCAGGCGCAACATCATGCCAGAAAAATGTTTTTGGAAAAATGCGTGATATACAGCAATCCGTATCGGAATTTGATTGGGATGCAAATCCCATCCTTGAAAAACCCCCATCCGTAAGGAATCCAAATGATAATCAGCCAATTTCCGCCAAGAATTAGTGATAAACTGCTTATTTTCATGCTGTTGAATATCATTTTGTGGATCTGAATGTGGGGGAATAGCTAATTGAAGTGCTGCACCGGTAGATACACGAACATTCTTGCCGCTACTTACTGACAAGGCTTTTAGCAAAACTTGATGACAAATTTCATGGTTAGTTGCTTGATAATCAGATGGAATCCCTAATGCCGACAGTAAATCATAGACACCTAAGTGTAACGCAGAACAGCGACTATCCGTTGTACGCAACCAAGTATTGAGTTCTGCCGACAAAACCTCCGGCGTTTCCAGCATCAGTTCTACCTCAAATCTCTGATTGTAGGTTTCTTCAGCCTCATCCAGCAAGTTTGTTAGTAGTTGAATTTCTGCTAATTCTTTAATCTTGGGAAGCGTTATCACAAAGTTTTTAGGAAGTAATTTACCTTGTGAAAATTGATAAAATGTTTCTAAAAAAGTGGATAAGATTTCTACACTTAGCTCAACTCGTTCCGGCTGAAATGACAATATTCTGATTCCCAGGCGAGTTTGTATAGCAGGCATTTCAGCCAACAATTTACCGATTCTGGTTGCTTCTGCCAGATAAATATCTTTAGGTTTATAGCCAAAACCATCCTCAAAATCAATTCTATAATCGAAAATTGATTTTTGAGTTAATTGATTACTAACGCTTTGATACCAAGTTTCGAGTGCTGAGTTATTTGCGGGCAGGATTTCCTTGGGGAGTATTTCTTGGGCAAATTCGGGATTATTTTGGCTATATTGTTGCCAAATAGTTACTGCTATACGCTCTAATTTGGTTATCGTAGTTTCTGAAAAGCGATGAGCACCGCCATAAACTACGTGTGGGAAAAATAGCTTTTCCGGATTGTAGTCATTTTCTATTGGGCGTGATAATATTTCCCGCTCATACTGGCCAAGTAGCTTTTTCCATGAATCTTGAAGCATTTGAAATCCGATATAAGTTATTGTTAATAAGGATTTTTAGGGTCATACATTCGTTTTTCGAGTTCTGCGTCTGAAAACTCGTATGGCTTAACTGTGGTAAAGTGGCTACGTTCAAAGCGGTTTAAAATTGCTTCGGTAGCCAGCCACGCAAACATTGTTTGATAAGCAGCTAAGGTATATTGGCCAAAATGGGTGCTGGCTCCTTCATACCGTTGTAGTTGATATTCTTCAAAAGTAGCAACATAGCCGGCGTACGCATTTGCATAGCCGGCAAAAATTACTTTTTGGATATTTTCATTGGATAAAATCCCTTGTACGGTGTTTTTCAGCCTTTTACCGGCAACAGTAGTAAATTCCGCTGGAGCAGCAATGATAGCTATTTCTCCTAAGACAACCAATTGAATGGGCAAAATATTCGGTGTAAGCGGCTGACTACCAAATGAATCATTAGCTGAACATCTTGCTAAGGCACGAATGTACGGGTCTATTTTGGAAAGAAGCGGTATCTTATGAAAATTCTGAATACCCAAAGAAGAATGATTGGCACAGTCTATAATCGAGATTTTATTCCCCTGTATATTGCGGTCAAGTGTTGGGCTTATTTTTTGGCGGATTTTTTCTATTACTTCAAAAGTGCTGACTATCAATCTGTTTGTTCCGGGTCCTTCTTTAGTACCTGCGGTAAATTCTGAGCCTATATGGGCTGTTCCGGTTTTGCAGCCTGTTTTATCTGTGTAAGCAGCATCTACTTCTATGTTGGTAAAATCTACGTATGCCTGTAAGGCATCTACGCGAACGGATAAAGGGGCTTTTTGGCTACTCGATTGCCAAATTTGCTTAGCTTTTTCAAACTGTAGTTTACCATGCTGCTTCAGGTTTTCAAAGTCATCACGAGATTCGCCCCGCCAAAGTTTATCGCCAAAGTGTTTTTTGAAGTTCGGCGTTACGTCTCCGGCTGCTCCATTAGCGAATGCAGAGATAAAACCTTCGTTTCTGCCTTGTTCGCCACCGGTTTGCCATTGTTCAAATAATTCGGAGGCGCAACCTTTGTTGTCTGAAGAAATCGAATGCTTGTCATTATGTACCGTAGTGGTGTGAATAGCAAACCAGTTGAGGCAGCCTATGGGTTTATCATCCTCAGTATCAAAGCGTAAGAGCTGCATCTCTCGGTCTGTAGCTAAATGCCGGTGGTTAAAATCGTATTTTATCACATCGGGATTTAAGTTATAGGCATCTATTGAACGGTTGAAGGCTACTGGGTCATTGGCGGAAAATTCGGCGGTATCGAAGTATATTTTCCCGGGTTTTTGGTTTGCATCAGCTTGAACAATAGCGTCAAAGATTCCGTTTACGATTTTGTTAAAGACTTCGGGAGAATATCCGGAAACAGTTAGGTTGTAAAGCGGATAGTGTGAGTACCCGCCGGGAGCAGAATGAGTGTGATTTGCCATAAGGAGCAGATTTTGATCCGTGATACCTAACTTCTCTGAATATGCTGCTATTTTTTTCAAAACATACTGGCGAACTCCGGTTGTGATAAAAGCTAAATCGCAGGTAACAAGGGCTACTTTTCGGCTCGTTTGGCTGTCTTTAATCACAAACGCTCTGGCAAATAACCGAGACTGAACGTCTTTAACGGTATTCCCAAAAACCCCCCAGCCTATCATCCCGATTCCCGCTACCTCTGCGGTAATATCCTGTTTAGCAGCACCTATCCAATATGAACTCATATAACAGCAAACTTACAAAAATTATTGTTGTTCCATAATTTTCAGTTTGTTTCTGTTTCGTATTCTTACAAAGGTTCTATTTCAAGGGAAAAGGCTTTAATAATCACTTGAAAGTAAGCCCAATTAAGGTTTATACCCTGAGTTTTTGAATAACTGTTCGTAATTTTGGGCGGTTAGTAAGTCCGTTAGGGTTGTTTTTGGGTTGTTTTTCATATAGCTTCGTATTATTTGCCAGCCGACATAGTGCCCTAACCTGCCCGGAGAATCACGCGACACATTGGGGGTAAAAGGCCGCTCCCGAACGTATTTTTCATATTTCAGAAAATCTTTGCTATACAGCATCGGAATCAGATCATTATAGATTTCTTTGGGGAAATGCTGCGCCCAATCCATTTGTTCCGCCGTATAACCTATTTTGACAGAGTCCGGAACATCCGGCAAAACAATATCCAAAAAGTAGTATTTTATTCCATAATAAATCATTTCATCTAATAACGAAGGGGATTTTTTCATGCTTAGTTCTTTTTGATAAAATCCAATATAGCTAAAGAATAGGTTTGGCAATATCATTTCCGGCTTGCATTTTTTCCGTACAAATTTCGGAATGTCCGAAGGATAAAATTTAAAAGAATCTCCTAAAAAATAATGTAATCCAATGCCGGCGTACTGCTCCGACAGGTGCAGTTGGTCCATAGTCTGTGTGCCCGGCATAGAATAGCCTGAAATATAGGTTCTAAAACGGGGGATAATTGCATCCGGTATATGCTGGCGCAAACGGTTCATTGCAGATTGTATTCCCGAAACAAAATCATGATTTTCAGGGTAAAACTTTAATACAGAATCTATTAGCTGCTGTGTATGTATATCTAAAGAAAAACCAACCAAGTCTTGGGCAATAATGCTATCACTCAGCAATGAATCCCCTCCATACAACCAGTCAATATAAAAATATTTATCCGGTAAAAATATTTGGTTATAAATTTCTCTATTAGAGAGCTTTGGCTGTTGCTGATGCAAAACATAAGCTTTACGAAGCTCTAAATCAGCCCTTTTAAAATTAATAGGAGCTTCCGGAACTTTTTCCTGCACCACCTCCGGCATCTGAACATCGCTACCAGAGTGTTTACAAGAGTTTAATAAAACTACTACAAAAGTTATACAGATGAAAAACCTATTGTGAATGTTTGTCATGAAAGCAAAATTAGGCTAAAATTTAGATTTTAGGTAAAAAACTATGGATGCTTTGTATATCTCTTCGGAAAAGTTACGGCCATAAACGACTAAGCGTAGTATAAAATGTTCCGTAAGGTATTGTAACAGCACCCAGAGTGGCAGTTGTTAGCAAAAAGAAAGAGGCTATCCTTTTCGGACAGCCTCTTTCTAAAAGTAATTTTAGGAGTTATTCTTTTACAATTTTGGCATAAGACACATTACCTGAATGCTCTAAACGAAGTTGATATACCCCGGCAGGTAGTTGTGTTATATCAAGCACAACTTGTTGATAATCAGATTCTATAGATGATTTTTGCTCTAAAACAACTTTTCCGGTAATATCTAATACATGAATATTTACCACTTGACTGTTAGGCTCATCAAAGGTTAGATAAAGGATTCCGTTACTTGGGTTTGGATAAACGCCTACTGAGGCAGCACTTTGCATTCCTGTTTTAGCCCCGATTGTTGTAAAGGTTTGTGTCGCTGACCATGAGCCGAATCCAATGCAATAGGCACGAACACGCCATTCATAAGTTGTTGAGTTTAACAAATTACCTTGAATTATATTTTTGGCGGAGATGTTATTTCGGTACACCCAAGTAGGGTTTCCAACCGGACGGAAAGAAATTTGATAATACATTCCGGAATCTGCATCCCAAGAAAGGGTAGCTCTATCTAACTGAATGTTGGTTGCAGATAAGTTATATGGAATAGCGCACAAAAGTTCTGTTGTAAAAGTAGCCAGATTAGAACCGTTGGTTAAGCTACTGCAATGGGCACGAACCTTCCATTCATAGGTTGTATTTTGATCCAAATTATTGATTATAGCGGAGTTAGAATTCGTTTTTACAACCTTATAGGCTGTTTGAGTACCTGCTACGCGATAAAAGACATCAAAGCTATCGGCAGGGCCGGGTGAGTATGCCCAAGAAACATTTACTGTTGAATATGGATAGGTAATATCCGGTGTTGCAGTCAAGTTAGAAAACATTCCGCAGTGGGCAATAGTGGAAAATGTTTCTAAGTTAGTTTCGTTCGTTCCTCCACCGGAGCAGTAAGTTACTATTTTCCATTCATAGTTAATTCCCGGCTGTAGTTGGTATTGGCGGTGTGTATTTTGGTTTACAAACGTTAGTGTTCTGTACCAGAAATTCGCTCCTGCCTTACGGATGTAGAGTTTCACGCTATCTGCGGGATCTAAAAATGGGCCGGTTGGGATAGTCCAATTAAAAGTAGCATTGTTATATTGGATTTGTGTTGTAGATAGGCCGGTAGCCATTGGGCAGGAACAAGGAGCGATGATAACAGAATGTTGAGCTACTGCGGTGGAGCAGCTTGCGCCAAAGATAGCAGAAACATGATAGTCGCCTGATTCTGATGCTGTTGCATTATTGATAGTTATAGCGGCAGTAGTGGCAGTAAAACCATTGGGGCCGGTCCAATAATAGCTTGTTGCACCGCTAACACTAGTGGAAAGACTTAGGGTATTTCCACTGCATAAAGTTGCGGGGCCGGTAATCGTTGGCGCACTCATATTGCCACGTAAGCCACAGATGTAATTTTGGTTATTCGTATTATTTCCTGACCCAAAAGTTACTGAAGCTAAAATACTAACATCACCACCTCCAAAATCACAATTATTGCCATTTGTTGAAGTTGCGGCTATAAAGCTATTGGAACCCGGAGTTGTGGAATTATTCATTTTGGGACCCAGTATTGAATTATACAATGAAGAAGGTGCGCCGGCTGATAACGTGTGTATGTTGCCATTAACACCGGAAGTACCTGATCCTGATTCCTTTAACATTACCATTTCAGTCGTTGCGATATTAAACGTTCCTGAATTTTTAGTAAAATAAGTAGTATTATCCAATCCTATTTCTACCAAAAAGTCCGAAGGGTCTATGTCTGGTGCAGCCACACTTCCACCACGTAAGATGACTATTGTTCCTTTCGGTAAGGAAGTCCATGGGGCAACGTTTTTGAAAGTGTAGCTTCCGCCGTTATCATTAACCATATTAGAGGAAAAGTCTTTGATAGTCATTCCGGCCAAACTGATTCCATTTTTTACAACCAATAATTCTACGTCATCAGAGGCTATTCCATATTTATTAATCACAACAGTTGGTTCAGTTCCGATTCCTGTTACGGATTGATTTTGGGGAGTTGCACCTAAGCTATTGTGGGTAATTGTTCCGTTTGTTGTGCACACACAAGCTGCATGAAAGCGTACATATATCGTTGTGGAAAGTACTACGCCGCCAGCCTGTGATAAAACCAAAGTAGATGAAAACGGGCCATTGTTGTTCAAAGAAATCTCAAAGCCGGTTGGGGAGGTTAGGGTGATGTCATCTGTTAAAGCTGCACCTGAAACAGAGTAAGAATTTACTGATGAAACACAGCCGTCAAAGGCATAAGAAGTTGATAGTGTTCCTGTTATTGTGATGGTAGGTGTTGGCGGTGGGCCAGCAACAGTGAAATCAGTAGCATCTAAGGCTGTACTTCCGGCATAAGCAGTCCAGTTAGCCGCATTAGCTACAATGGGTTTGTAATCATCGAGGTTTTGCTGGTCATTTCTTGGGTTTGTGTATTGGGCATTTTTAGTACCACCATTTGTAATTGCTATGGAGATATTGCCAGTAGCGAGTTCTGTTGGGCGGTAAGTGGTGTTTGCGGTAGCTGTTCCGGTAACTAACCAGTTGGAAGCATAGACTAAGCCATACAAAATAGTTCCGGTAAAAGTTGATGGGTTTGTGTTATTTCCCCAATCGCAGGTATTTACACTATTGCCGGCACCGGCACCTTGGTACGCAAAGATATTGTCTCCGGAAGTAGATAAGTTAAAGGTTCCGTAAGAAGCGGCTGTTCCTGTGTTGCATACCCAAGTTGGAGCATCAATTGTTACTACCGAGCCGGGGTTTACAGTTGCGTTGGCAGTCCAGACTACAAAGCCCTCTCCGCCCCTGGCATTGTTGGTTGCATTAGCTGAAACCGCTGCTAAAAAGGCATTATCAGTGAATTTAATCTTTGTTCCGGAAGTAATGGTAGTCCACGTAACAAAAGAAATTCCATCAGGGTCAGTACCATTAAACCCGATTATGGAAATATCTCCCCGACTTAATACCGTCTGGGAAAAGATATTCAGCCTCAAAAGAAAGACTAATATCCACAAACCAATAGTAAAACGAAAAATACGCATATTTCTATATGTTTTTAATCCTACAAATTTACAATTATTTACGTACATAGCATTTATTTGTGCAATATTTTAAGGAAAATGAATTTTGTAGCTAAATCTTTAGTTGAAGTGCCCCAAAAATTATCTTTTTATAGTTTTATAGAAAACTAACTTCTTCTGGTTTATGCTGGAAAGCACTCTAAGCATAACGAAAGGTTGTAAAAAAAAACACTTGGGGTAGATTTTGCAATCTGCCCCAAGTGCCTGAATAATCGTTTCTTCGGCTTACTCAACCACTACCTTATAGCTACCAAATTTATCGCCCATTTGCAAAATCAAATTGTAAACACCTAATGAACAGTTATTTAGATTTACTAAAATATCATTCTCTGTTTCACTGCTACCTTGTTGGGTAGCTATAATACGCCCCATAACATCCTGAATCATAATGCTATAAGTCTGGCCAGATTCTCCCGAAAAACGTACTGAAATATAGCCGCTTTTTGTAGGAACGGGATATACAACAGCAGAAATCCCTGAAGCATTAAGTTGTTTCGGTAAAACATGGGTAAACGTATCTATAGATGACCATGGACCATAGCTGCCATTACAATTGGTACGTACACGCCACTCATAGGTGCTATTTTCAGATAAGCTACCTAAATTACGGGTTGGTCCTATATTATTTACAATAGAAGTCCAATTAGGATTACCCTGTAAACGCCACTGTATATTGTAGCTCGAAGCACCCATGATAATATCCCAAAAAAGATTCCGCTGAGTAGGTGAATAATAAGCACTTGCTAAATTAGTTGGTACGCCACAGGTAGCTAATGTAGTAAAGCTATCTAAATCAGAGGTAGCAGAAACTACACCATTGCAGTATGCCTGAGCTTTCCACTCATAATCAGTTGCTTGCCAAAGATTAGTAAGCGTAACAGAAATATTGCTAGTGGTTACAGAAAACCAGTTACCCCCCACTCTACGATATACTACTTTAACGCTATCTGGTGTCCCTGATGTGAACCAGTTTAGAGTAGCAGCACTGTCAGCTACATTAGTTTCATTAGTTCCGGTAAAGATAGCGCATTTTGCAGGCGTAGTAAATAAAGCTGAGTTACTCATCGTACCAACACCGTTATAGTAGGTCTCACATTGCCACAGATACTGGATACCTGCCTGCAATTGCTGACGTTGAAAACTTGTAGGTGCACCGGATAGGGTCTCAACCCTATACCAGCTATTAGCTATAGACTTCTTGATATACACTTTAATAGAATCACAAGGAGTATTTCCATCGTATTCCCAGTTCAAAAGTGCACCATTGTGGGTAATATTTGAGACTGTCATAGAAAGGTTTTTTACGGTATAAGGAACCGGAATAATGAGTTTAGTTACAGCAACATCATAAACTCCACCGCCATGAGTTGTTTGAAATGCCCCAGCAGTAATATCGTAATTAGTGGATTGAGCATAAGCGGTAATATACACATTTTCACTATTGTCTATGGCTATATCACAACCATAATCATTACTAGCTCCCCCGATATAGGTAGAATAAACCAAAGCTGTGCCGTTGCTGTTTAGCTTTGTTACAAAAACATCATAAACTCCCTCTATTATTGTTTGAAAAGCTCCTGCCGTAACATCGTAATCAGAGGATCGAGTAACACCTGTAATATATGCATTTCCGGCAGCATCAATACCAATCGAATAAGCCTCATCCGTATTAACTCCTCCAATGTAGGTAGAATAAATCAAGGCAGTGCCGCTACTATTTAACTTCGTTACAATAACATCTCGATCTCCACTACGCGTTGTTTGAAACGCACCAGACGTAACATCGTAATCGGTTGAATAAGTGTAGCCTGTAATGTACACATTTCCGTTATTGTCAAGAGCAAGAGAATGGCTATCCTCCTGCCCACTTCCTCCAATGTAGGTAGAATAAATCAAGGCAGTGCCGTTACTATTTAGCTTCGTTACAAATATATCCCATACTCCACCAGATGTTGTCTGAAATGCTCCGGGTGTAACGTCATAATCAGAGGATTGAGTATAGCCTGTAAGATACGCATTTCCGCTGTTATCAATGGCAAGGGAAGAACCCCAGTCATCACCACTTCCTCCGATATAGGTAGAGTAAATTAAGGCTGCACCACTACTGTTTAGCTTTGTTACAAAGACATCCCAGCTCCCGCCGCCATTTGTTGTTTGAAAAACGCCAGCAGTAATATCATAATTGTTCGAAGTCGTATAGCCCGTAACATACGCATTATAGCTGCCATCAAGGGCTATGGAATAACCTCTGTCATCACCACTTCCCCCAATGTAGGTAGAATAAATCAATGCCGTACCCGTGCTGTTTAGTTTCGTTACAAAAACATCGTTACCTCCTCCAAGCGTTGTTTGAAAGGCTCCAGCAGTAATATCATAATTATTCGAATTAGTAAAACCCGTAACATACGCATTATCGTTACCGTCAAGGGCTATAGAATAACCTCTGTCATCACTACTTCCCCCAATGTAGGTAGAATAAATTAATGCCGTACCCGTGCTGTTTAGTTTCGTTACAAAAACATCATAACCCCCGCCAAGCGTTGTTTGAAATACTCCGGCCGTAACATCGTAGTTCGTTGAGTTAGATTGGCCAGCAACATACACATTGTTATTGCTGTCAAGAGTAAGAGAAAATCCCCAATCATTAGCAGTTCCCCCAATGTAGGTAGAATACACTAAGGGGTCTATAATCAAGTGTTTGCTGCGATCATAGTCGCCTACGGAAACAGTCCAAGAATCGCCTTGTTTACGAAATTTGCTTGATACCACACCATGGTCTTGGTAGGTCGTTAAATCGCCCATAGCTACCTCCCCAAAACGGGTGGTAAATGCAAGACTTCCGTTGGGTTTCAGATAGCTATCGTATTCTCCCTGAAACTTAAACTGAATCTGCGCCGGGTCGGCATTTGGAGCAACCACAAAATCATAACGCAAATTGCCTTTTTCAAAGTAATACCGTACGTCCACACCGGCGTAAATATTTTTCACCCAAACTTCTTCATAACGTTGTACATTACTTGCGTGCTTACTTGGGTCATTACCAATCAGGTAGTTATAGTACCCTGTTTGTGGTCGTTTGCCTTCTTTGGCAGGATTGCTATTTACGTTTTGCAGTTCAAATAGCACCCGATGCCCCAGAACGGTAACGTCTTGCTGGTCGTTATCAAACTTATCGGGAATCTTTACCGTTGTTTTGGCACTGCTGCCTTCTGGATAATCTACCTTGTAAAAGGTATAGTTCACTCCTTGTCGGGTAATCCATGCATCTAAGCCGCCTATACGGCTGAGATACAAGACTTCCGCCGGCCATTGACCTTTATTTTCAATGAAATACTGGTGATTATCGGCTTTTTTAATCACGCTATTAGCCTGAGTTAAGCCGGCGATTTGACCAAAAACACTTGCGTTTATGCAAGCAAATAAATAAAAACAAAATACTGCTTTCTCTCTCATGATAAAGAATTATTAGTTCTGCAAATATAGTTATTTAATTTATATATGCAAATTTAATTTTGATATTTATATA
>JAIXKT010000020.1:23655-29305 GCA_026932145.1 Bacteroidia bacterium | reverse complement strand
TGATTAGAATTATGCTTAACAGAATAAAAAAATAAATTTTAAACAACCTCTTAATCGTTTTATTAGTTTAACCTTTTTGAAAGGATTAGTCCGTAATCTTTAGTTTTCTCTCTGTTTTGCTGTATCGTCCTACAATGACCGCTAACGCAGCGCTTGACGAAGTTCCGAGAAAAAAAAGAGAAGACCAAAATTTATTTTGGTATTCCGGTGTTTTTTTTCTCGGGATCTAATTTTGTCAAGTATTTTGTTGGGCGACGTTAGCCGGAACGGCGAGCGGTGCGAGCCGCAGCCGGCGCAAAGCCCAGGCGTATCTTAGACAAAATTAGGTCAAGCGCTGCGTTGAGCGACATTTGTTTTGGATGGGAGTGTTTGCGCAGCAAAACACGAAGAACAAAACTACGCCGCAGGCGTAATGTCGCTCAACGGGCTCGCGGATTTGCGAAGTTCCGAAGGCTCATAGCGGAGCTATGAAAGCCGTAGGAATTTTGCAAATCCGCTGATGTGTTGAAGGTCGAAGCGGAGCGAAGACGCTTTAACACATCAGCGGATGTAATCCGCGAGCCCGATGTGCAAAAGACGGAGCGAAGCGGAGACTTTTGCACATCGGGCTCGCGGATTGGCGTAGTGGGGGCTTTTCAGCACAACACTTGATACGAAGCACCAAAGTTCAAATTTAGCACAAATTTTCATACGAAGAACGTCCGCCCCCATTACGCCAAACCCTTGTTATGGGCAGGTTTTTTCATTCGTCTTGTTCGTTTGGTTTGTCTAATATTTGTCCTAATTGGTGCAGCTTGTTAGCCAATAATTTTTTGTCAATTAGTTTCGTTTCGTAGTCGGCAACTATTGCAGGGCTTATGTGTCTTGACATTGAAATTTCTACTACTTCGGTGTCTTTGCCTTTGCAGAGCAAAATACCAATACTTGGGTTTTCGTGTGGTTTCTTCACGTCTTTGTCTAACGCACCTAAATAGAAATTGAGTTTGCCCAAAAATTCGGGGTCAAACTCTTGAATTTTCAATTCAAATAACACCAAGCAATTTAATTCACGATGATAAAAAAGTAAGTCGGTGCGGAAATCTCTGTTACCTGCCTGTATGCGATATTGTTCGCCCATATAGGTAAAATCTTTGCCGACTTCCAAAATGAATTTTTGCAAATTGAGCGTAATCGCTTTTTCCAAATCTTTTTCGCTGTGTCCATCTGGCAAATCCAAAAACTCAAATATGTAAGGGTCTTTGAAAAGATTTTCGGGTAATTGCGTTTGTAATGCCGAAATGCTTTTGTTACTAAGCATTGTTCGTTCAAATGTTGCCGTATTTAGTTGTCGTTCTAATTCTCTTACCGAAAGTCGCTGACTAATGGCGTGAAGAACGTAAAAAATTTTTTCTTCTGCTGTTTTGGTCTTGTTCAGAATGTGCAAATGCGATGACCATTGAATTTGTGACAACACTGTTGACACAAATTTGGAAGGCAAATCGTCAGCCGATTGTAATTGTGTCAACACTGTTGACACTTTTGTATCTTGCTGATTTTTATAGCTTTTTAAGAATATTGAAAGTGAAGACAAAAATTGATTATCTGAATACACCTCAAAAAATTGCTTCATTCTATACAAGCCTCTACGGTTAAAGCCCGAAAGATTGGGAACTCTTGATAAAATGAAATCCGATAATTGCTGAACTATATTTTCGCCCCATTTGCCTGTGTTTACTCTGTCGGAAACAACCTTACCTACGTTAAAATACAACAAAACCAACTCGCTGTTTGCTTTGCTGTAAACACGATTTCTTGCTGCGGTTATGAGTGTTAGAATATGATTAAAATCTTGCTTATATGTATTGTCTATGTTCAATTTTTCTATCTTAAAAATTCAGTCCTCAAAGATAGTCAAAATGAACAGATAGTTCTACTTGGAATAGGTTTTTACGCTTTTTGAAATTCTTCGCCAAAGCAGACCGTCCGTATAGTTAGTTAAATTCTTGTCAAGTTCGTATTCGCCCTTGAAACGATACATAATGTCGCCTAACGGACTTTTAACTCTTGCAAAAACAATTCGGGTGCGATTGTCTTTTAGAACGTGGTCAATGTGTGATTTTGCATTTTCGGGTAATTCGCAAATTTCTCTGATTTCTATTTCATCGTTGGAAATGGAATTGTTCCATTTCCCATTTTTGTAGAGTTTCGGAAACCAAATAATTTTTCCGTTGTCTTTTCCGTGTCCTGCTCCGCCTGTCCAAATTCCTTTTGGTTTGTAATCATTTCCGAAACAATTGGCTGCATCAACCATTGTTCTGAAAGCACAATCATCATTCAAATCAATAAAACCTTTGTCAATATAGGTTTTCGGATTGAGTTCGGCTTCAATATCCCAACTCTTAAAATCGTTGCTATTGGATTTTTTGAGTTTGATGTGTTCAACGATTTTAAAAATTTCAGTGTTAATCGCTTCAATGTTTTGCGTAACATCAACTCTCAACACTTCGTGTCCTGTTGCGTTGATAATATCGGCTTCTCTCAATTTATCCCACTCAATTTGTTTTTTGTGATGTCCTTCGTCAATTTCAATGTGAATTTGAAGTTGCGGAAAAAACATATCTGTCAATGCTCGTCCGTCAGGTCGTGAAACATACTGTTGTGTTACAAACTTTATTGAAAGGTCATTGAGCAAATGCCAAATTCTCGTTACGACATAATGTTCAAATCGTTTTTTTTCAGCTCTTGAAAATTGTCGGGAAATAAAATCAAGTTTATTCATTACTGCTTTGCTTTTGAAATCGTGTAAGCGATTAGAACATAAATCAACGCTAAAATACCGTTTACAATTACATAAAACGGAACTGAAAAATCGGTAAAAGAGAAAATTAAATTGCTCAACAAAGCAACAGCAAAGAAAATGCCCGAAACTGTTCTTACCATTGTCGTTGTTCTCGGGAATTCAAAATTTATTCCTATTGTCAACAGCAATGTAGTTGCTGTAAATAAGAAACAACCCAAACTTAACAGCGATTTATTTTCGCCATTATGAAAGTGGAAAAAGCCATAAGCAATTAGTCCGCTTATGGCGATTGCGATAATTGATTTTACAAAATTTACTTTCATTGTTCTAAGTTTAAATTGTTGGCGGTGGTGGTGGAACACTTGAAAACAAACTTGCAAGTTCGGCAACATTGCTTGCCAATTCCCAAGCCGACATTCCCTCTTTCCAAACGTGGTGACTTTTGGTGAATTGTCCGCCTTGTGCAGATTGTTTCAGTTGTTCTAAATTGAATTGTCCTAACTGCTGTCCGTTTAGTGCAACGTGGTAAGTTGAAACAGGTGGCGGTGGTGGCGTGTTGTTGATGTTGTTCATCATTCCACCCATTTGGTTGCCCATTGCACCGCCTATTGCCATTCCTGTCATTAGTCCGATAGGATTTAAACCTCCGCCACCGCCAAGATTTACAGCACCCATTTCGCCAAGATTTTCGGCTGCTGTTTTCAGCACATCCGTTTGTTGGTTGAGTTGATGGACGGCAAAGTTTTTACCCTCAACTTGTAACTCTTGGTCTTTGCGTTGAATACGCATTGTTTCTTCCAAGTTTTCAAGATTGATTTCCGTTGTTCCTTCAACAGTTTTCAATTCTTGGTCGGCAAAGCGTTTCAAAAGTCGTTTGTAATTGTTGCTCTCTTTATCAAACTCCAAATGAGCAAGGTCAAAACGCTTGAGATTAACGCCAAAATCAATTTCAAAATCGTTTCTCAAACGTGCTTGAATTAAATCTGACAACTCTAAAATTTTCCGTTCAAGTTGCAGAACTGCGATTTTGTTTTCTGTCGGTGCATTTGTGATAAATGCTTTTACATATTTCGTAACAGCGTCTTTTATCTGATTGTTAAAGTCGTCCAATTCAAAGTTGATTAAGCGGTTTAGCTTAATGAAACTTTTGTAATCGGTAACATTGAAAGTTATTGTTCCTCTTGCGACAATCGGTGCAGAAAAATCAGCACTTCTTGGGTCAAATACTTCAAAGTAAGGAATGCCAAATTTTATTTGGTTGTTGCCTTGTAAATTGATGAAATAAATTTCTGCTTGAAAAGGCGAAGCACCACCAAACGCAGTTCCGACAATGTTTGTAAGAATAGGAAAGTTGGCGGTTTTTATTGTCTGGTCGTGAGGTCCGACAATAAAATCCATAAGATTTCCATCATTCTGTTTGTAAACGAAAACAGCAACTTCGCCTTCTTTCACTCTCAAACTACTGCCATAACGAATAGCATTTTCTTTTTTGCTTTCATTGAGTGTTGCCCCTTTTGGTCGCCATTTCCAAACAAGATATTCTTGTTCATCGCAACGGATTACGTCCATAAATCCGCCTTCATTTTTATTTCCGAATAATGCCATTTTGTTGTGTTTTAAGTTGTTATTTAATTCCAAGTTGTTGTCCGTAATACTCAACTTGTTCCAAAGTTTTTTTGTCTTCTTTCATTGAAAGTCGTGCTTTCATAACTATCTGTTCGCATTTCTGCATCCAAACTTCGGCAATCATATAGTCATAATTTTTGGCGTGGTCATCGCCAAAGTGAGCACCAAATTTTTTGAAAGCTGAAAACGTTGATTTTTTCGCTGGAGAAGCCAACGGAACAGCCATAGACAGAAATTCCAAGATGTCCTCTTTTGAATTTGGAATAGGGAAGTGCATAATAAACTCTTTCTTTTTAGTGAATACTGCTCGTTTCCAATCTCCACCACCAATACTTTCAAGTCCTCCGAAAACTTTCCCCATTAAACCACCTGTATTATTGTTGTCTTTCAATACAACTTTGCTTTCAATGGTTTGATAATCTTTAAAAAATTCTCTTATGGAATTTGCACTTTCAACGTTTCTGAAATCGTGTCCGCAGTCAGAACATTTTGTGCTGAATGATTGCACAATAGCACCGCAAGACGGACATTTTTTGATGTCGCCAAACTTGTCTGATTTCGGTGCGGAAACAGGTGCTGTTTCTGTTTTTGCTTGGTTTTTCTCAAAAAGTTTTGCGTCAAGCACCATTTCAAATTCGTCAAGGTCAATGCCTGCCGCTTCTGCTTTTTTAAAAAGCACTTGCTTTTCTTTTTCGGTCAATTCTCCGTCAGCAAGTGCAAGTTCAATGAGTTTTTCTATTTGTTCGTTATACATTTTTTACGTTTTTAAATTTTCAATGAGTGTCCTACTCGTAAGGCTTTTCGGTGTCGCCCCGTTTTTTGAAATGGTCGCTGGTCTCCATTTTTGAAAAATAAAAGATTGTTGTCAGTCGGAAATGACTGTCAAGATGTGTCGTGTGAAGAAAGAGGTGGTTCTCTTGTCTGCCCCTGTCCGTTGTAGCGTGTCGTTTTAAACTTGCCCATAACGCAGCGCTTGACGAAGTTCCGAGAAAAAAAAGAGAAGACCAAAATTTATTTTGGGATTCCGGTGTTTTTTTTCTCGGGATCTAATTTTGTCAAGTGTTTTGTTGGGCGACGTTAGCCGGAACGGCGAGCGGTGCGAGCCGCAGCCGGCGCAAAGCCCAGGCGTATCTTAGACAAAATTAGGTCAAGCGCTGCGTTGAGCGACATTTGTTTTGGATGGGAGTGTTTGCGCAGCAAAACACGAAGAACAAAACTACGCCGCAGGCGTAATGTCGCTCAACG
>JAIXKT010000020.1:19918-23645 GCA_026932145.1 Bacteroidia bacterium | reverse complement strand
GCAAAACACGAAGAACAAAACTACGCCGCAGGCGTAATGTCGCTCAACGGTTTAGCAGCTTGGCGAAGTGGCGGAAATCGAAGCACTAATGTTCAGTTTTGCACTAAGGTTCAATCGAAGAACTACCGTTGAATTTAGCACTAACCCCGCCATTTTGCCAAACTGCTTGTTAGTGCCAGTGCTTCTGCCTTGCGTGTCAGTCCGTGATTAGGGTTTTTTTAACTATTAATATTTTATTGCCCTGCATTAGCCGAACGAAATAAAGTCCTGTAGCAAGATTGTCACGATTAAGAATTACTGTATGTCCGCTGATATTTTTTATTTGCGAAACGGTTTGCCCGAAAATGTTTTCTATTGTAAGAGTTGCGTTTTGTAAGTTTTTGTTTGTTTGCAAAATTGTCTGCGAAGAAAACGGATTTGGGTAAATAGAAAATGTTTGGTTTTCATTTTCTTCTGTTATCCCTGTATTGTTGTTGATGGTAATCAATATTGGTGTTGAACTAAGAGTAAGATTCAAATTACCTCCTGAAATACTTGCTGTGTTTGTCTGAAAAACAGGATTGTTGTTTACCAATGCTGGCCACTCATCTGTCAGGGAACCGATGGTCTGAATACTTGTGTTGCAAACTGTATTTTTTATCTGAGCAGAATTTCCTGTTAAGCCGGTCAAGGTGTAATTACTGCCATTGACATTCCATGCAACATATTTTTCCTGACCTCCGATTATAAATTTGATCACATAATTTCCATTTCCCGTTAAAGAATCGCCCTCGGAAATCATTTGAACACTTGTAAAATTGACCAGTTCATTATATAATAGTTGCAAACTATACCAACTGGGTTTTTGAGAGATAAGTCCGTTTGGTTCATGATAAACAGACCCGTATCCCTGAAAATTTCCATTGTTGCCAAAACCATCAATATGTGAGAACCAATTGCTCTGAACCGCACCCGATGCAACTGCCAGACACATGCGTGTAAATATTTCATTGGCTTGTTGTTTCGTTCCTACACCTGCCAATGGCCATGTATTTGAATAATCACTTGAGATGCCGTTCTCGCCTACCATGATAAATTTATTGCCGCAACCATGTTGATTAAGGATTGACTGAATTTTTCTGATAAAAACAGGAATCCTATACCAGTCAATATACATATGACAATCAACGATGTCAAAATATTGTCCGGGGTTGTTGCCAAGTGCAATTAGCACACTGTCAAGCCATACAATGTTTGAATCATTTGTGTTCCACTCGTCTTCAGGACTACCGAGTCCTGATAAAACGATTTTAGAGCCAGGGTCAGTAGAATATATTGTTGGCGATGTTTCCTGTACAAGATTAGCATATTGATATGGTTGAAATACACGTGCCATCCATCCGTGAGATTGTTCATTTCCTATTTCCCAAAAGTCAATATAGTTTTTGTAGTGACTAACCACTTTTAATACATAGTCCTGTCTGTAGGAAGCGGAATCGTATAGATGTGATGTATCCCATGGTGCGAATCGCAAATCCGAAGTAGCCCCTCTACTATAAAATAATTCTGCAAAAAAATTTGTAACAGGGTTTATGATAATCAATGAATCTGCTTTTAAAAAATGAAAACTATTATTTGGGGTTTCCATGTAGTCCCATGTTAACCCGTGATTTTCCATTTGTCTGACAATTGGAACATTTAGAGAATCTAAATTTTTTTTTATCCACGAAGTTTGTATAATAGGAATATTACCCGGATTATGGGTGAGGTCAAAATATTTCAAACCAGTGAGCCCAAAACCTGGAAGTTGTTGCCCATAAAGGTTGATGGTTACTATTAATATCGGGAAGAATAAATATTTTTTCATGTCTTTGAGGTTTATTTTTATTTGATGCTGTCTGTTTGCAAAGGTTTAAATTGTCTTTAGCATTGGCACTAACGCAGCGCTTGACGAAGTTCCGAGAAAAAAAAGAGAAGACCAAAATTTATTTTGGTATTCCGGTGTTTTTTTTCTTGGGATCTAATTTTGTCAAGTGTTTTGTTGGGCGACGTTAGCCGGAACGGCGAGCGGTGCGAGCCGCAGCCGGCGCAAAGCCCAGGCGTATCTTAGACAAAATTAGGTCAAGCGCTGCGTTGAGCGACATTTGTTTTGGATGGGAGTGTTTGCGCAGCAAAACACAAAGAACAAAACTACGCCGCAGGCGTAATGTCGCTCAACGTTTTGGCGCTTGGCGAAGAAGCGGATTTCGAAGCACTAAACTTTCTGCCAGCACCGAATTTGATACGAAGCAGAAAGCTTCATTTAAGCACTGAAGCCGCTTTTTTGCCAAACGCCTGTTATAGCCAGTACTTCTTGTCATACTACATTCAAAAAGTCTTGGAACATTTCAGAAAATTCAAATCTAATTGTTCCGTTATCGTCATATTGTTCAACTTCTCTAATTTGGTCCGCTGTCATTCTTGTCCAAAACTTTTCAAGAATTAACTCCTTTTTTGTTGATTTCTCATTTGCTATTAGAACCTTTGCATCACAAGTGTCAGTTAGTGTAAAAACGCTCCCTGCTGGCAATTGAAGACAATCCAAATGAATATAATTTTCTGGTTCTCTTTTCTTCGTCAAATAAGCTTTTATACCATTCTGAACTAGGTCAGAAATCGTGTCAATATTTTTTTGCTCTTCATTGGTTCCCTTATCCGAATCAAGTAAAACGCAATAAGGTATTTGGAATTGGTCAACTAATTTTAAAGTCTGCCAATGTTTCAAATTACCACAACCACCGATAGGCACAAGTGCTATTCTCTTCTCTTGAAATGTATGAGTCAAATGCCCTGCGTTTTTGAGTTGGATAACAGTGTGATTGAAAAACGCTACATCACTTTTTCCTTCAATTAAAATTATTGCTGTCGCATTTTTTGGAATAGGGTCGGCTAAAACACCAAGTGTTTGTGCGACTTTTTCAAAAACTTCATCAGTTCCGAGTTCGATATTTCTGTCGTCTACAGTTTTTTCAATAAACCTCAAACTTTCTAATGGTAATAGTCCAGCTAGAGCAGGAGTGTGTGTTGTTAAAATAATTTGAGAATTGCCTGTATTTGCTAATTCAATAAATGCTTGAATTAACATTTCCTGATGGTCTGGATGTTGAGATGTTTCAGGTTCTTCAAAAGCAAAAATTATTTGATTCCCTTGATGCTGGTTTCTTAATCTCTCTGCTTCTGCTCGGAAAAAATTTAGTAACTGATGTTACGCAATATTAAGTAGTATTTTTAAGACTTGGTGTTAATAAATGCTGTAATTCTTCCTTTGCTTTTCGTAGTGCTACTATGTTCAAATAATTTTTCAGTGCAAAATGACTTTTGTTTTTTCTTACTTTCAGTAATTCAAACCGATTAAACGCTGTCAGCGAAGCAATGAAATGACTTTTTTGTGTTGTTATTGTGCGTGTAGGTGATTTGGCAAACGAAGCATTGCTCTTGATGGATTTGTGATACTCTTCTACTTTCCATCGTTTGTGATAGATTGCAGTGATTTGCTCGTATGACAAATTTAAGTCGTTAGAAGCCAGATAGAGCGCAGCAGTATCATTCTCGTTTGTGAAAATTTGGCATGCAATGAGAATTGGGAAATCCAACTGCTCAACCCACACCACCGCAGTGCGCCCTTCCGGCTTCAGGGACTTAATACTTGTGTAACGACCGTTTTGCTTATCATCCAGTGTCAAGGCAACTTTCCGATTTGACTTGAGAG
>JAIXKT010000020.1:14250-19357 GCA_026932145.1 Bacteroidia bacterium | reverse complement strand
TTTCAACATTCATACAGCTAAATTAATGATATCCTTGCGTAACATCAGTTAGTAAGATTAGTCGTCTTACTCCGCTTCCTCGTTTGTTAATCGGAATGTTGTCCTCTGAATTTATTGTCAATTTAAATTGTGAATCAAATTTGGGTTCTGTCTTAAATTCAGGAATTAGTTCGTTAGCCAATTCTGGAGACATTTCCTTTAGTTTTGCTAGTGTTCGATTTGCTGTATCTATTGCTTTGTTTCTAACTTCATTCTTTATGTGTTCTATTTCGTCAGTCAATTCTGCTAATGCTTGTTGTACTGCAAGTTTCATTGGGTCAGTAACTTCTTTGTCATCATCTTTACTTTGTCTGTCTGACTGAAATAGTGCATAAATTGGTAAATAATTTTTCAATGTATCATATACCTTTTTTGTATCCTCTTTATCTACTAACAATTCCGTTCTAGCTAACTGTAAGTCATCAAAGCTTGCCCAAATAGCTTGTCTTATTGTTGAATTTATATTTCCATTGTAATTTCCTTGCGGTATATTTAACCTAGTTGCTCTTGTTTTAAGTTCTGCCTTTTTAAGTTCTAAAAGGTCATTAGAATTTTCAGCAGTTGGATGATTACAAATAATAAAAACCTTTTCTTTTGGTTTAGCGGCTGATGCTGCAAATACTTTTTTTATTTCAAGTCTATTATTTTCATTTAGTAAGTATTCGTTTGCCAAACTTGTTGGTGCAGCCGCATCAATAATAATTTCATTTGGGTAATCACTAAAAACACAAGTTATTTCTATTTGATTGTTGTCAGCATTTATGTTTAAATCTTCCCTTTCACAAACGACAAGTGAGTTATTGAAAAAGATTTCTAACGCCTCAAGAACAGAGGATTTACCTGCGTCATTTTTTCCAATGAATGCAGTTAAATTAGAAATTGGGATTATCGTTTCTGTCCGATAACCTCTAAAATTTTTGATTCTTACTTCTTCTAATATCATTTGTGTCGTGTCTTTTAGTATTGGCTATAACGCAGCGCTTGACGAAGTTCCGAGAAAAAAAAGAGAAGACCAAAATTTATTTTGGTATTCCGGTGTTTTTTTTCTCGGGATCTAATTTTGTCAAGTGTTTTGTTGGGCGACGTTAGCCGGAACGGCGAGCGGTGCGAGCCGCAGCCGGCGCAAAGCCCAGGCGTATCTTAGACAAAATCAGGTCAAGCGCTGCGTTGAGCGACATTTGTTTTGGATGGGAGTGTTTGCGCAGCAAAACACGAAGAACAAAACTACGCCGCAGGCGTAATGTCGCTCAACGCAGCGCTTGACGAAGTTCCGAGAAAAAAAAGAGAAGACCAAAATTTATTTTGGTATTCCGGTGTTTTTTTTCTTGGGATCTAATTTTGTCAAGTGTTTTGTTGGGCGACGTTAGCCGGAACGGCGAGCGGTGCGAGCCGCAGCCGGCGCAAAGCCCAGGCGTATCTTAGACAAAATTAGGTCAAGCGCTGCGTTGAGCGACATTTGTTTTGGATGGGAGTGTTTGCGCAGCAAAACACGAAGAACAAAACTACGCCGCAGGCGTAATGTCGCTCAACGTTTTGCGGCTTGGCGAAGGTGGCGATTTCTACCACAAAAGTTCATACGAAGCACACACTTCAAATTTACGAAAAACTGTCATACGAAGCACTGCACCGCCACTTTTGCCAAACCGCTGTTAGCCGCTGGCTTGCTGTCCGTTCGGAGTTGGTCTGCCCGAAGTTCGCACATACTTTGTTCAAGACGATTTACAAATCTTGTCGTGGTCATGCGTAAGAGTTTTGTTTTAAATTTTCTGCTACAAACTTTTCAGCGTAACCCTTTATCATCTGTCGCTGTCTGTGTCGGCTTGCGTGCAGGCTAAAAAATAAAAAAAGAAGAGAAGGGAAAATTTTTGTTGGGGTCGAGAAAAGGCAAGCTCTTTTGCAAACTTTGGTTATGTGTTGACTTGTAGCGGTTTGCAAATGTGCTTGTCCCTATGTGTCGGCTGTTTTGGTGCTTCTGTGATATTTCCTTTTGTTTAACCTCTTGTAATGCTATGCGTAAAGTTTCAACGCTTCCTGTACTATTTTACAAATTTCCTTTTGGGGCAAATCTTGGTCAGGGTCAAACAGCATAATGCGAATATTTACCCTTTCTTCTGCTATCAGTTTCTCACTCTTTAAGTATTTACCTTTCATAAAGGCGATATAAGGTTGCTGATTTTTTTTATGAAACCATAGATAGCAAAACATTTTTCCTTTGTAGTAAAAAAATGGACAACCGTATTTCCATTCGGGCATAATGTGCTTGTTTTGCGATAGAATAATATCACGCAATGCCAAATAACAACTCCCCAAAGGTTCGCTTTGTTGAAGATAAAAATCATCTAATGGAGTGGTGCTAATAGCTGGGCGGTTTTCCATTGAATTTTTACTTAATAAATTTTTTCCAACAACATATAATCTACTTTTTCAAAATAAGGAAACAGAGGTAGTTCGGACATCAGTTGCTTTACTTTTCCAATATCAGTTTCTTTAAACACAACAACTCCGCCACCGTTGTTTTCTCTGGCAAAAAGATGTTCGATAATTCCGTTGTCCCGCCAGGAATTGGTCATTGCGTATTCGGCTTCCATTACACCTGCTATTCTTTCGTCTTGGGATAAATAGGTGGTAACTAAAATTCGGTTCATTACTGTTTAGATTTTTCTATCGGTTGATTTTAAAAGTCACATTGATATTATTTGTTGCCATAAATAACTTAACCCAAGTGGTAATAAACATTTCCATACCTCTTGAAGCTACAATTTCGCCCAAATCAAGTACGTCTTTCCAATCAAATTGATGCAAAATTTCGGTTACTTCCCGTTTTGCTTCGGCATTGTTACCACACAATAACATTGTGGCTTCGCCTGAACTTTTTTCGGGACTGGTCATCAGCTCACAATTCACGGTATTAAGCGTTTTAACGATGTGGGCTTTGGGCAACAATTTCTGAATTTCCTCTCCGAGTGAAGTGGTGTTGATATATTGAGGAAGAAGTGTTGGCGGAAAACCATTGCTTAAATCGAGCGAGTTGCTTTGGTCAATCACAATTTTGCCGTCAAAAAATTCAAGCCCTGCCTGTTGAAAAACAGACATTGTTGCTTCTCCTTTTGTACAGTTAAAGATGATTTCGCCAAAGGTAGCAGCATCGGCAAAAGTTCCTGTACTTGCTTTCTCGCCATTTTGTTTAACCCATTGTTCGGCATTTTCGTTGTTAGCAGTACGACTGCCCATTTTCACTTCGTAACCCAATTCCACTAATTTGGTTGCAATAGTTCTGCCTACTTCTCCTGTTCCAAATACTCCGATTTTTTTCATTTTTATACTTTTTATTCTTTGAGTACAAAGGTAGAATGGCCTGCCTTTTTCATTTTACAAAGTTACAAAATTTAAATAAATCAGAATGTGTTTTTTGCAAATGTTGGGTGGTGGGTGGGCTTGGCTCTTTTGGTTTGCGAAGCGTTGGCTCGTGTGTCGGGCAAACCAAATGTGCCAAATGCGTTGGCTCAAAAATTTTTCTTGTGTGGTGGGCTTTTTTTAATTTATTGCACTTGCACACACTTTATTAGAAGCACAACTGTTTGATTAACCACCAAAGCCCCCTTTTTTAAAGTTTCGCTAAGTTGCATGTTAGCTGTTGCCGTGCTGTTCCAACGAAGCACAACTGTTTGAAGTTCGCACACACTTTGTTCAAGGCGATTTACATTCATTCTTCTGTTGGTTTATTTCTGCTGATGATGTGATTTGGAACGAACCACAGTAAAACTGTTACTGCTATTAAAGTAAAAGCTATTTTCGGAAACCCAATTAGCGAAATAATTGCAGCAGAAGTATGAACAGCCATTGAGATGTAAATTGTTCTGTGTCCTTTGTATGCTTTGTAAAAAGCAGAGTTTGCTCCATGCAAACTGCATAAGGCATTCACTAAAAACATATACGAAACTGCTGCAAGTACAAGGAGAAGTGCATAAACTGTAACAGGAATTGAAGTAAAACTGTTTTCTCCCATTGCAGCAGTTGCAAATGGAATTAGCGATTGCCAAAAGAGTGTAAACATATTGAGCCAAAGAATTTTGTTATTGACTTTTGAAACCGTGTGAAATAAATGATGGTGATTGCTCCAATAAAGTCCTACTAAGACAAAACTCAAAGCATAACTAACGAAAATCGGATAAGCATCTAAGTAACTTTGCCATGTCGGGTTGTGAGGAACTTTTAATTCCAAAACCATAATGGTAATGATAATGGCAATTACACCATCTGAAAAAGCTTCAAGTCGGTTTTTGTTCATTTCCTTATTTATTAGCCAGGTTATATTCTTCTTCTGTTACAGGTTGAAGCCATGTCACCTGAACATCGTCTTTGTAATTAGTTATAGCTATGTGAACCATTATGCTTGTATCAGATGCACCATGCCAATGTTCAACATTCTCAGGAATATTTACCACATCGCCTTTGTTTATGGATTGAGCAGATTTATTTTTCTCCTGATAAAATCCTTTGCCTTCTATTACAATCAATACTTGTCCTTTTGGATGTGTATGCCAGTTTGTTCTTGCAGATGGTTCAAAAGTTACAACACCTGCCGAAAATTCATTGTTATTGTCCTTTGCAACCAATGGATGCAGAAAAGCATTTCCTGTGAACCATTCGTTTGGCAATTTCTCTCCTTTCGGGAAAATATCTGTTCTGTTCATTTATTATTTGGATTTTAATGTCAAAGTTAATTTTTGTCTGTTCGTTTCTTGCAGAAATGTTCGGGTTAGCACAGACCCCAAAGCTTGCGGCTAACGCAGCGCTTGACGAAGTTCCGAGAAAAAAAAGAGAAGACCAAAATTTATTTTGGGATTCCGGTGTTTTTTTTCTCGGGATCTAATTTTGTCAAGTATTTTGTTGGGCGACGTTAGCCGGAACGGCGAGCGGTGCGAGCCGCAGCCGGCGCAAAGCCCAGGCGTATCTTAGACAAAATTAGGTCAAGCGCTGCGTTGAGCGACATTTGTTTTGGATGGGAGTGTTTGCGCAGCAAAACACGAAGAACAAAACTACGCCGCAGGCGTAATGTCGCTCAACG
>JAIXKT010000020.1:11916-13746 GCA_026932145.1 Bacteroidia bacterium | reverse complement strand
GCAGCAAAACACGAAGAACAAAACTACGCCGCAGGCGTAATGTCGCTCAACGTTTCAGGGCTTGCCGTCAGGCGGGGCTTAGAAGCACTAACCTGTCAACAAGCACAAATGTAAATAGAAAGCACTAAAGTTCAATATACCACTGTCACCCCGCTTGCGGCAAGCCCTTGTTAGTGCCAGTGCTTTGTATCGTCCGTGCGTGTCAGTCGGTGATGATAATTTTCTCTGTCGCAATTACTTTACTGTCTTGTGTCAGTTGAATAAAATATAGTCCACTTGGAATATTGTCACGTGAGAGCATGATTGTCTGACCATTGATATTTTTAACTTCTTTTACTTCCTGTCCGAAACCATTGTATAAATGCAGGGCGACATTATTTAACTGATTTGGGGAATGCAAAACAGTCTGCGTAGAAAAGGGATTTGGGAAAATATGAACTTGTGATTTCATATCTTGTTTGTACGTATTTATTCCGGTCGTGTTGCTGAAATATATTAATCTTTCTAAGACATTCATTTTATTATTAACCGTGTCTTTAGTTAGCCAAGTCAAATAAAAATTATTTTCATCTATTTTATTAAATGCAGGATATGCTGAACCGAATCCGTTATGGGTATATGCTAATGTGTCAATACTGAAACTAGCACCCCAATTTGTAGAGTAAGTAAAACCAACATCTTTTTTTGTGTCGTCAAATAGTGATGAGCTGATTGGTCTTTGTTCGTACGAAATCCCAACAAAACCTTTATTGTTACATTCGATATGTGCAAACTGAGACCATTTATTGAGATTACTTATGGTGTCAGGCATTGACCAATTATTCCCAAAATCGGTACTGCGTTGTAAATAGATTAAATTTTGCCCGTCATACGAAAGATATGTGTAATGTGTGTTTGTTGTAGAATCGTATGCGTAGGCAAGGTTGGGGTCTTTGAATATGGACAATGAAGTTGTTGTTGGAATGGATGAAAGCGAGTTCCAAGACAGACCTCCATCAAATGAACTTCTAAACCAAACTTTTGTAGGTAGCGGACCTTCTTTCCATGCAGCAAGAACCGTATCACCTACCGCAATAACTGATGGCCATTGTCCCTGCCCTGTTGGATTACTCAAAGGGTTGGGTAAAGGTAAAAAAGCTCCATTGTTATATACATTATGATAAACTGTTGTGTCGCTCGGAGATTCTGTAGACCACACAAAGTGTATTTTGCCATTCGATGCTGCATAAATTGAAGGGGCGGCTACTTTACCCACAGGCGAAACAGGAAGTACAGAACTCCATGAATTTCCCTTGTCGGCAGTATATCGAGCTTTTATTTGTGCTGATAAAACACCTTCTTTCCAGCATATCCATATCGTGTCCTTATAAAAGGATAATGTTGCCGAATTAATATTATTTCCTGTGTACGCAGTTTTTCGTGTCCAACTACCAGACTGATTTACGTTTAAAAAAATGGTGTCTACGTTGTAGTAAATAATATAGCGGTCATTTACACTGTTTCCAGCCATTAATTTAGTGTTGTTGAAACAAAACTTGGTATTTGTTTTTTCGTTTGACACTAACGAAATGGTGTCAATAAGTACCTGTCCTTTTGTGTTAGATGTTAACAAAACAATCAGTATAAAGATAGATGATAATAATTTTTTCATGATGCAATTGTGTATTTTTCTGTTTGACGGTCAAAATGAATAAAAGTTTAATCTGTCAAAATTTTCAATGTTGTACTATCGTTTTTTAGCATTGGCACTAACGCAGCGCTTGACGAAGTTCCGAGAAAAAAAAGAGAAGACCAAAATTTATTTTGGGATTCCGGTGTTTTTTTTCTCGG
>JAIXKT010000020.1:6353-10556 GCA_026932145.1 Bacteroidia bacterium | reverse complement strand
ACGCCGCAGGCGTAATGTCGCTCAACGTTTTGCGGCTTGGCGAAGGTGGCGATTTTTACTACAAATGTTGATGCGAAGCACGACTGTTTGTTGAACCACAAAACTGTCATACGAGCACTGAACCGCCACTTTTGCCAAACCGCTGTTAGGTGCTGGCGTTTTGTCGGTAGTTGCTCTGTTATCCATTGTTTGCAGTCTTTGTGCGTTGGCTTGGTGGCTCTTTTGGATTTTTTGGCGTTGGTCAGTGCGTTGCAAAAAATACAAATGTGTCACTAAATGCGTTGGTTAATTAAAGTCTATTTCTGTTTTTAAAATTCTCTCAAGTTCTTCCGTTATGCTCTTTTTTATTTCTTCTATTTTATTGTACTTATCTGCAATTTCTATTTGAGATTTGATGTCAGGCTCATTATTCTTGCTAACAGGAAATGAAATTGCAATATTTTCTATCATCGAAGGATAAACTTTGGTAAACTCATCTTCTCCCTTTTCTCCTTTTCTTCCTTTTGCCAAACTGCGTAATTGTGGTTCTAAAATATTTTTAACGTATGAAATACTAATATTAGATGTTTTGGGTTTTAATAAACCTCTATCGCCATTAATTGAAAATTTACCATCAATAAGCATCATATATCCAGCAAACCCATTAGTCGCCCAAGTCAAATATTGACCATCATAATCATATGAATTAATGTAAGTTAATGGAGAATTATTTGATGCAGAATAAACAGGATAGTCTCCTTTATTCTGATTGCCATATTTCCTTGTATATTTTGCAAGCCCTTTTTCAATATGAAATAAATCTTTCAATTTAAATTCGGCTAAGTCAAAATCTACTAAGCTATTTAATTCTATTGTGAGCTTGTTAATTTGTTCTTTGTAGTTTTCAATATTTTCTTTTAACTCGGCAACAAATTGATACTTTTCAATTACCTCAATTTGCTTTTCTGTGTCGATTTTATTTTTGGAATTAAAAGGAATATTAACAACAACTTCTTTCATATTTTTAAGAGAGGACCTTAATCCTCTATCAAAACCATAATGCTTTGCATTTTTTTCAAGTTGTAACATTAGATACTCAGGAAGTATTTCGTCCTCCTTTATTCTGATAATGCCACAATGGTCTGTAGGATAGAACGGTTTGTTTTTACCAATTACATTAAATTCAAAATCTCCATCAATACCCCACAACACAAAATTATTATTAAAATTTTGTATGATATTATCTGTGTGCATTCCAATTGGAACTTTGACATTCGCACTAAAAATTGGAATTGTTCCTTTTGAGTTGTATATATCTTTCTTTAAAACTCTTTTTCCAATACTCAATTCAAAAAAATTAGTATCAGATAATTTTAGTTCCTTAAAATTTACTTTTTGCTTTTTTTTTTCAGCAACCTCTTTTAGGATACTGGAAAAATCTTTTAAGCTATCGGAAATATCATTCACTAAATTACTAAAGACTGTTATTTCAACAGGCTTTTCCTCTTCTATTATTCCTAATTTAACTTTATCATCATTAGACCACCACCTATCAATACTCCAATGATTGTCTGGCTTAAACAAATCAAATGGCTGAATTTTACACCTTTTATCCGTATTAATTTTCGCAAAACTTGACTTATTACCTTTGAAAAAGGAATACAAAGTAACAGCTTCGCTTAAATCATCTTGGTCAATGTCAAATCTGTAAACGTCTCTTGTTTCTCCCATTTCACTTACTAAATAAGTGAATACAGGGTCAGTCTGAATGTCTTTTTTGTTCGCTTTTTTAGTTAAGCAAAGAATGTAAGTTTTTTTATTTGTGGTAAAAAATGTGTTTAGTGGTAATGAAATGATGCCATCAATATAACATTCATCTATTATAAACTGCCTTAAATTTTTGTCATTTTGACGATTGAAAATTCCATCGGGAACAATTATAAAAGCTTTTCCGTTTGGTTTTAATGCTCTGATAATCCACTCCATAAACAAACCTTCAACACCAATTGCATTGATTTTGTAATAGTTTACGAGAGTTCCGTCCTTTTTAATTTCTTCTTTTAAATTACTACTTCCGCTTGTTACATAAGGCGGATTTGTTACAATAAGGTCGTACTCATTTTCGACAGGTTCAGAGAGTGTTCCTAAAATTGAATTTGTTTTGAGTAAAAAGCTATCATTAAAAAGTTGAGCAAATTCAGTTGTTATTCCTGGATTTTCTTTGATAATATCAGAAAAATAAATCAACATATTGGCTTTTGCCAATATGATTGTTTTTTGTTCGTCTTTGTCAAAACCTTTGTCGTAACCGTGAATAGTAATTTTAGGAATTAATTTTCCTTTTTTGATTTCGTAGAACTGGTCTAGTTTTGTAATTACAGGCTCCAATAAGAATTTACCAACGCCACAAGCTGGGTCACAAATTTTTGCACCTACTTTTATGTCGTCCTTTGCTATTTCTACAACGGCTCTAACTACTTTTAGAGGTGTGAAAAATTGCCCCCAATTTTTCTTGCTAATACTTTCTTTAAGGAAACTTTCAAAAAGTTGGCTTTTGAAATCGTAATCAATATGTTCAAGTTTTCCGTAGTCTTTAAACTTGGTCAAGACTTTTTTGAAAACTGTACTATAGCCTTTTACAGCTTTTTGGTCTTTGCTGACAAAGATAGTTCCATTGATAATTGTTGTTTTGTCTGCTGGATTTTCAGGAAACAAAGTTTTAATTTTAGGACGCACAATACTTGCATATGTTTCTAAAACTTCATCTTCTGTGTTTCCGCTAAAACTATCATAAAGAGTATTGAAGTTATACATTCCTTGCAATACCCCTAAATCACTTAAATATTTAAAAATAAAAAGTTCAACAAATGTATAAAGACAATTTTCGGGTGTTGCTCCACTTACCGACCAAATGTCCTGCCAAATCTGTTTCGCTAAATCAGTTGGATTAACCAATTGTTTAGGTTTGATTTGGTCATTTAATTCGTTTATCGAAAAAATAATTTTCTCAATAAGTTCGGGTAATTTCTCGTCTTTTAAGTCAAAATTTGTTTTTATATCTTTACCGCTCTCGTCCTTAATTTTATTGCCTGTCAAAACATTAACCCAAACAGTTTCTTTAGTGTCAGTCGCAATGATTATATGAGCATCCAGTTTTCGGGCAACTTCTAATTCTTGTTTTATTGCCTTATTTTTCTGTGCTACTGTTTTAAATTCGGACGGTTTTTTATATTCGATAACTGCAATTACATTTTTCTTCTGAACGATTAAGCCGTCAACTTTCTTCTTTTCTTCAGCTCCGTAATTTACGTTACGAATAATGCCGTGTTCTTTTAATGCCTTTACAGATGTTGCACCAATGTTATAGAAATCCCACTTGCCAAGCTTTTGGCAATTGTTGATTAAATCTCTTTGTAAAAGTTCTTCACTCATAACGGCTTAAAAATTTAGTTTGGCTTGTTTTGTGTGGGTACTCTTAATGTACTTTACATTATCTTCTGCAACCACAAAAACATTCTCCGAGCAATGATTTTCGTATGCTTCTAAAGCAAATTTGTCTGCATAAAATAAGTCAGTAATTTTTTGTAAGTCAATTTGAAACACTTCTGAAAGGTTGGGAAGTTTGGATTTGCTGAATTTTTGAGTTCCGTTTTCAATTCTACTAATCGCACTTGAGTTAATGCCAATTTTAGCTCCAAATTCAGTCTGTGTCCAATTTCTTTGCTCTCGCTCTGTTTTTATGTAATGTCCGAAACTTGCCATATTTTAGGTTTTACATTTTATGATTTGACCCATAATTCGCAAATCTAATAAAATTTTTCTAATTTGCAACTATGCTTTGGCAGAAAAGTGTCAGGGTGGTGGGTGGGCTTGGGTGCGGTTGGGTAAAATTAAATGTGGTGTTTTTGTGTCGGCAAGTGTGTGGGCAAAACACCTCTTTTAATTTTGCGAAGCGTTGGCATTTTGTCCTCCGTTTCTGTCGGGTTGTAGTCCAGTTGTTGGCCGTTGTCTTACGCTTGCACCTAACGGGCTCGCGGATTTGCGAAGTTCCGAAGGCTCATAGCGGAGCTATGAAAGCCGTAGGAATTTTGCAAATCCGCGAGCCCGATGTGCAAAAGGCGGAGCGAAGCGGAGACTTTTGCACATCGCAGCGCTTGACGAAGTTCCGAGAAAAAAAAGAGAAGACCAAAATTTATTTTGGGATTCCGGTGTTTTTTTTCTCGG
>JAIXKT010000020.1:4410-5289 GCA_026932145.1 Bacteroidia bacterium | reverse complement strand
TTGCTCAAATGTTTCTATTCGCACTGTCCGCCCACTAACGCAAAACCCGTGTTAGCGGTTCGTTGTTTTTTTCTGTCGTCTAATGTTACTCGTCATTTAGTGAATTTATTCCTTGTTCCTTAAGTTTTGCTAATGCGTCTTTCATTGATTTAACTTGTTCTGGAGGGTGTCCTTGCCAATTGGTAACTTCTCCAACAATTTTAAACGGACTTGTTGAACGATAAGATTTGGTCGGGTTGCCAGGAAATTTTTTGTCTGTCAAGTCTGGGTCGTCTTCAATTGGTCCTGTTGGTTCAACTAAATAAATTCTTTCTCGTTCCTCACCAAATGCAAGTTCAGCTCCCCAAATAGCAGCGTCTAATGTTGCTGAAAGAAAAATGTACTTTGCGTTTTTCCTTTGTCCGTAATTAGAGTTAAAACCAACTTCGATAAACTCGCCTACTTTCAAGTCAGACCTTGTCCCGTGAAAATATGTCTGTGCGAAAGGTGTCGCAACGTGTCCGCTTGATTTTTGGTCGCTGTTATTTTTTTCCATTGTCATTATTTACTTTAAATATATTTTGTGTCGGTTCGCTTGTCGTCCTACAATGACCGCTAACGCAGCGCTTGACGAAGTTCCGAGAAAAAAAAGAGAAGACCAAAATTTATTTTGGTATTCCGGTGTTTTTTTTCTTGGGATCTAATTTTGTCAAGTGTTTTGTTGGGCGACGTTAGCCGGAACGGCGAGCGGTGCGAGCCGCAGCCGGCGCAAAGCCCAGGCGTATCTTAGACAAAATCAGGTCAAGCGCTGCGTTGAGCGACATTTGTTTTGGATGGGAGTGTTTGCGCAGCAAAACACGAAGAACAAAACTACGCCGCAGGCGTAATGTCGCTCAACGG
>JAIXKT010000020.1:2241-4400 GCA_026932145.1 Bacteroidia bacterium | reverse complement strand
AGCAAAACACGAAGAACAAAACTACGCCGCAGGCGTAATGTCGCTCAACGGTTCGGGGCTTGCCGAAGGCGGGGATTTTAGCACAAAAGTTCAATAGAATTACTGCTGTTGAACCTTGCCCAAAAGCTAAATCGAAGCACTTCAACCCCGCTTTTGGCAAACCCTTGTTAGCGGTTCGTTGTTTTGTCAATTTGTTTCGGTTATTTCTTTTAACATTTTCAAGATTGGATTGTCCTCGCCTTGTTCGTTTTCTTGAACTGCGTTTGGTCTATTGTCTTCTTGTATTATTTCAAGTTGAGTTTGTCCATTGTTGTTTGTCAATGCGTAAATCATTTCAAAATAATTTTCTGGTTTGTCTTCAAGGTCTGGTCTTGGTGCAAATAATGAATAACGAAGCTTTGTCATTGGTGTAAATTCCAAAACAGTTCCCCATTGTTCAAAAACTTTGTCTTCCCATTTTGTTTCAAATTTTATTTTGCTACCAACTTCCCAACTTGTCTGTAAGTCACTTCCATACTGCCAAAGTTTAACAAGTTCAGGTTTGGTCAAAGTGTCCCACACTTTTTGAGTTGTCGCATTTATGGTTACTCTTGAAATATTTGTTGCCATTTGTCTAATTTAATTATTGTTTAAATTTTTATGTCAAAGTTGTTTGTCGTTAAAAGTTTTGTGGTCGTCCTACAATGACCGCTAACGCAGCGCTTGACGAAGTTCCGAGAAAAAAAAGAGAAGACCAAAATTTATTTTGGGATTCCGGTGTTTTTTTTCTCGGAATCTAATTTTGTCAAGTGTTTTGTTGGGCGACGTTAGCCGGAACGGCGAGCGGTGCGAGCCGCAGCCGGCGCAAAGCCCAGGCGTATCTTAGACAAAATTAGGTCAAGCGCTGCGTTGAGCGACATTTGTTTTGGATGGGAGTGTTTGCGCAGCAAAACACGAAGAACAAAACTACGCCGCAGGCGTAATGTCGCTCAACGGGCCGCGTATTGGCGATGGGCGGGATTTATAGCACAAATGTTCAATAGATGCACTGCCGTTTGTTTACGCACAAAAGTTTCATAGAAGCACTTCAGCCCGCCTATTGCCAATACGATGTTAGCTGTAGCCCATTTGATTTCGTGTGTCATTTTTTCTTTTTCGGTTTAGGTGTTGGTAATTCTTTCACTGATACTCTAACTAATTCACTTAACCATTCGCTGTTTTCAATTTTGTCTTCTATTAAAAAACTTGGTTTTGCTCCTTCGTATGGTGGTGCTTCAACAACATTTCCTATAAACTTTCGTCCAGAATTGGTCGGCTTTATGAATAGCTTATTGTCGCATATTAGTCCGAATATTTTTTCGTCAGAATAAATACCGTATTCACCAAACATCTTTTTAGCGGTTATTTCTCCTGCATTTTTGATTTGTTCTAATACAAAATCCACAAAGTTTGGGTCGGATGCCATTGGTTAGTCTTATAGTTGAAAGTGAGGATTATAAATCAAGCCAATAACGTTTCCAAATGGGTCTTTAACAGTTGCCGTCATTATTTCTCCGCCAACATCGTAAGGTTTTTCATTTTCGGTTGCTCCTAATTCAATAAGTCGGTCAAAAGTTTCTTGAATGTTTTCTACTCCCCAATAAGAAACTACACTTTCAACTTTTTCAAAAGTCGGGTTGTCTTCTGGTTGAAGTCCGAGTTCGTAACCTTTAATGTTGAAACCAACATAATAGGGCTCGTTGAAATAAGGATTAGTTTCAAATGCTTTTGAATACCATTCAGTCGCTTTTTGAATGTCTGAAACTTTATAAATTGTTGTCCTAAGTCCTAACATAATATTTCTTGTTCTTTGTTATACCTGTCGTTTTGTTGATGCGTGTCGTTCTTGGGTTACAGCTAACGCAGCGCTTGACGAAGTTCCGAGAAAAAAAAGAGAAGACCAAAATTTATTTTGGGATTCCGGTGTTTTTTTTCTCGGAATCTAATTTTGTCAAGTGTTTTGTTGGGCGACGTTAGCCGGAACGGCGAGCGGTGCGAGCCGCAGCCGGCGCAAAGCCCAGGCGTATCTTAGACAAAATTAGGTCAAGCGCTGCGTTGAGCGACATTTGTTTTGGATGGGAGTGTTTGCGCAGCAAAACACGAAGAACAAAACTACGCCGCAGGCGTAATGTCGCTCAACG
>JAIXKT010000020.1:0-2231 GCA_026932145.1 Bacteroidia bacterium | reverse complement strand
AGCAAAACACGAAGAACAAAACTACGCCGCAGGCGTAATGTCGCTCAACGGTTCGCGGCTTGCCGTCAGGCGGGGATTAGAAGCACTAATTTTCAATATAGCACAAAAGTTTGATAGAAGCACAAATGTTCAATTTACCACTGTCGCCCCGCTTGCGGCAAGCCGATGTTGGCAGCAGTAATTTTGTTATTCTTCCTTGTTCCATAAATAGTCCGCTACTTCCATTATTAAACGACTGTTATTAAATACTCCTTTGTCCGTAAAGTTGTCTGGAATACAAGCGTTAATAAATCGTGAAAAGTCAATGTTGTAACAATTAAAGTGTTGTCCGTTATATTCAAATTTCCAAGGAAGATTCCAAGGAAGAGTTTTCATATAATACGACCTTACAATGTTAAGCGTGTCGTTATTTTGATTTATAATTTGAACTGTAAACCAATTGCTTGTTGTGCTCCAACCTCCTTCTGTTTGATTTAAGACACTTTGAATAATTGAGTTGTCCAATGTGTCAAGCATTGCAGGAACAGAGTAATAAAAGTTTTTGTTGATTTTTTTCTTTCTGTCAAAGTAATCCGTTTCCTTGCTTTTAAGTTGGTTGTCAACCATTGTCAAATAGTTCTTTTTGTCGCTGTCTGTGATATGAAAATCTTTAAAAGTCGGAATTGCAGAAGGATTAGAGCTAATGTCGGTTAATACTGTTTTCAAAACCGAACTACTAATTTTGTTCTTAAAGTTTGATGATTTTTTTTCTCTGAAACCATTGGCAGAAGCTGTTGATGTTTTAAAAATAGAATCATTTACTCTTTCGTAACGAACTTCGTCATTATAGCCGTGAAAACAACCTTGACTACCTGAATTTATTATAAATGTTTTGATAGGTGAAGCCAAAAAGGTTTTAAGTGGCGTTTCGGGAAAATACTGTTTTGGCGTGTGGTCGCTCAAAGAATAGAGGTAATTATTTTTTTTACCGTCCCAAAGTATCGCAACACTATCATTTAATAGCCTAAAATCTCTAATGTAAAAATCAAGTGCGTTTTCTCTATACCAATCTCGTTTATTGTCGTCAGCTAAATAGATTTGATTTCCGTTTGTTCCCCAAACTAATTTAATTCCTTGTTTTACAATTTGAGGTTCTTCAATTTTTTTGTCTGTTGTGTATGGAATTGAGCGTGTCAGTCCATTTTTATTTACTTTATAAACTTCGTAGCCGCTTGATACAACAAACAGCGAACCATTGACAACTTTGATGTCAATAGGATAACTTGATAGTTGTTTGTCTGTGAGTAAATGAAATTCAGTTGGCGAAGTGAGAGAAACAATTTTTAAACTGTCGCTAATTGCGAAAAGAGTTTTTGAATCGTTGTCTAATTCAAAATCATAAACTTTTATTGGGAAAGGTTGCCAATCAATGTTGTTGCTTTCGGTGTAATAAATGTGTCCGTTTTGATTTACAACAATAAAATTATTCCAAATCAAAATCTTTTCAATTCTGTCGTCTGAATATCCGTTCGGTGTGCTATATTTTTTCTGGTCGTAAGGTGTTTTAATTTTTTTGTTTGATTTCCAATTGTCAGATGTGGTATAGATGTCGTTGTGTAATGCACCTGAAATGCCTGTCGTTGAGTTAAGCATAAAAATACTGTGCATTCGTGATGATGAATTGTAAGGGGAATTTAGTTTTTCCCAATGCTGTCCGAAATCTTTTGAAAAGAATATTTCGCCTGATGAGCCGCCCATCCAAGCGTTTCCCTGTTTGTCAACGAAAACATTGTATATCCAAGAGTCGCCACCGAAGTCAAGAAGTTTCCAAGTTTTACCTGCGTCTTTTGTCAAGTAGTAACCATTCTTTTTGTATTCCTTTTTGCTTACTGAAATGTAACCCGTCATTATTGCGGTGTCTTTGTTGAAATAGGATATTCGTTCAAGATGTGGATTACCCAAACCCAATTCGTCTGGCGATTCAAAAATAGGTTTTCCGTAATGCCAATTTGAGTCAATGTTGTCGGTGTAATAGATATTTCCAATAGCCGTTACTAACCAAATTTTTTCGTCAGGTGAAACAGAGATTTCATTAACTCGTCCATTAATGTCAAGTTCTGCTCGTCTGTCTTTGGTTTGTCCGAAAACAGTCGTTGTCAAAAGTAGTGTCAATATGTAAATGCTGTGTCTCATATTATTGCTGCCAACGCAGCGCTTGACGAAGTTCCGAGAAAAAAAAGAGAAGACCAAAA
>JAIXKT010000019.1:114312-122525 GCA_026932145.1 Bacteroidia bacterium | reverse complement strand
GATATATGTGTATTTTTGTTTTGTTTGTGGCTACCGAAGGTTTAGTTCAACAGCAGTTTGGCAAAATGGCGGGTTAAGTGCTAAATTCAACGGTAGTTCATCGATTGAACTTTTGTGCAAAACTGAACATTAGTGCTTCGATTTCCGCCACTTCGCCAAGCTGCAAAACGTTACAGGCAATATTACGACCGACCGTACTAAAAGAAAAATCGTATATTTGCAAACATAAAATTTAAGTAAGACGAAATGTAAAAAATAATTTCTTTCAGACCAATCAGAACAATAACCGCAAAGCGGTTGCTGTATTGTTTCATCTTTAAAGAAAGGAATTATGCTTACTTTACAAAACATTTCATATACACACCCAAACAAAGATTTACTGTTTAGCGACATCAATCTGGCAGTAAACAATCACGAAAAGACTGCGTTAATCGGCAACAACGGAGTAGGAAAATCTACTCTGCTTAAAATTATTGCAGGAGAACTCCAACCAACCAATGGACAAATTTGCGTAGAAACTGAGCCGTATTATGTTCCGCAAATTTTCGGGCAGTTCAATCATTTGACTATCGCACAAGCGTTGCGAATTGAAGACAAATTGAACGCTTTGAAAGAAATTTTAAACGGAAACACAAGCGAAGAAAATTTCAATTTGTTGAATGACGATTGGACAATCGAAGACCGTTGTACCGAAGCATTGAGCTATTGGCAACTCAACGATTTGGATTTATCACAAAAAATGGAAGCGTTGAGTGGTGGACAAAAAACCAAAGTTTTCCTTGCAGGGATTTCCATTCATCAACCCGAATTGATTTTATTAGACGAACCAAGTAATCATTTGGATATCGCAAGCCGACAACTTTTGTATGACTTTGTTCAGAACACAAAAAGCACTTTAATCATTGTAAGCCACGACAGAAAGTTATTAAATCTGTTAACCAGCGTTTGCGAATTGAACAAAAATGGAATTAAAGCTTATGGCGGCAATTACGACTTTTACAAAGAACAAAAACAAATAGAAAATAATGCTTTGAGCCAAGACATACAAAGTAAAGAAAAAGCATTGCGAAAGGCCAAAGAGAAAGAACGGGAAACTATGGAACGACAACAAAAATTAGACAGTCGTGGCAAAGGCAAACAAGAAAAATCTGGTGTTGCCCGAATAATGATGAATACTTTGCGAAACAATGCAGAAAACAGCACTTCAAAACTAAAGAGTGTTCACGCAGAAAAAATTGGTGGACTTTCGCAAGATTTACAAGAACTTCGCTCTTCGTTACCTGACATTGACAAAATGAAATTCGGCTTTGACAACTCAGCCTTGCATAAAGGTAAAGTTTTGTTTACTTCAACGGACATCAACTTTGGTTATGATAACAAACCGCTTTGGAAAAACAACTTAACTTTCCAAATAACAAGTGGCGAACGCATTGCCTTGAAAGGGAAAAATGGTTCAGGAAAAACCACTTTAATCAACTTGATTTTAGGAAATTTAGAACCGCAAACAGGAACAATTTACAGAGCGGACAATAAATCAGTTTATATTGACCAAGATTATTCTTTGCTTGACAACACGCTGAAAGTTTATGAACAAGCCCAACAATTCAATAGTTCCGCATTGCAAGAACACGAAATCAAAATCCGCTTAACCCGTTTTTTGTTTACCAAAAACGATTGGGATAAACCTTGTATTGCGTTGAGTGGTGGAGAAAGAATGCGTTTGTTGTTATGCTGTTTGACCATTAACAGCAAATCGCCTGACATCATTATTCTTGATGAACCAACGAATAATTTAGATATTCAGAATGTGGAAATATTAACAATGGCAATTAATGAATATAGAGGAACGCTGATTGTTGTGTCGCACGATGAAACGTTTTTAGAGCAAGTAAATGTTGAACGGACGATTGAAGTCTGAAAAAAATACTGCCTGTAACATATAGGGATTAAACGAAGCTATGCTTTGATTTAATCCTGTGTTGAATAAAGCTTCCGGAGCTCAGTTGCAAGTAAAATATATTATGGGGTTTTAAAAAATTAGTTGTGCCTTTAAACAATAAGCAAGTGTACTTTTTAGTACCCTTTGAGGGGTGTTTTATGGAGTTTGTGTTGTGTTTATGGTTGTTTTTTTCTTATTTCTTATCGTGTTTTAGTTATTTTTAGTTTTATTTTTGATGTTTGTTCAATACAATGCCTGTTCGCTTTTTGCAAGCAAATACGGTGATGTTCCTAAATTATTTTTTCATCTTTTTTTGATGTTGAATGAGTTGAAGAATTTCCGGTGGCGCATTGGTATCAAAACTAAACACCCTAATCATCTTTCCTGTTTTGCAATGTGGGCAGCTATCTGCATCAAAATTCAGTTTTGTTTTAGCAATCTCTTTCCATGTTTTCTTTTCTATGGTTGGCATGATTATTCCCTGTGTAAATTGATGCTTGCGAAGCATGGGTTTGCAACGACTTGCCAAAATGCCGTAATGACGTATTTTCATAAACTTTGGCGGAAGGATGTGTAAACAAAACCTACGCAAAAATTCTTCTGCATCTAAAGTCATGAGTTTTTGTACATTTCCATGTGCGTAATCTTTGTAAGTAAAACTTACTTTACCATTGCTCACATTTTTTATGCGGTAATTACTAATCGCAATCTTGTGAGAATACCTACCCAAATATTCAATTACCTGTTTTGGTTCACCAAAGGGTTGTTTGGCATATACTACCCATTCTTGTTGGTAGAGTTTTCTTCTTAGCTGAACATCGAGATATATCTTTTCTTTCTTCAAAAACAGTATCAACTTTTCCATAAACTTGTTTTTGTAAACTATGCTCATTGAATCTACAGGAAACAAAAATTCTCCTTTGCTCTTTGCCGTTTTCCAATAACCTGCCGGTGTTATTCCTCCTCCGGGAACAATCATGTGCACATGCGGATGCAGTGATAAGTTTTGCCCCCATGTGTGAAGTACGCTTACCATCCCTGTTTGTGCGCCCAAGTGCTTAGGGTCATTTGCAAATGTTTCAATGGTTTCTTTACTTGAAGCAAATAAAATATCGTACAAGTCTTTAGGGTACTTAAGGCAATACGTGTTTAGTTCCTGTGGCAGGGTAAACACCACATGAAAATAAGTTGTAGATAATAAATCTCTTTCGCGTGCTTCTATCCAACGTTCTTTGTTGGTGTTTTGGCACTTAGGGCAATGCCTGTTACGGCAAGAGTTGTAGCTAATGCGTATATGATTACATGAATTACATTTATCTACATGACCTCCAAAATAAGCAGTACGGCAATGCTCAATGGCATTGAGTACTTTTAAATGGTATTTTAAGGGCTGATGTTTTTGTGTAAATGTAGTTTTGTACTCTGCAATGATAGTTGCCAACTCATAAGTTGGTTTACTCAAGTGGTAAGTTATATAAACTATCCAATGGACTGTGAACAGGGCGAAGTTTCATTTGAGCTACATGTAAATAAACCATCGTTGTTCGTAAATCACTATGTCCTAGTAAACGCTGAATGGAATGTACATCAATGCCATCTTCGAGCAAATGTGTGGCAAAGCTGTGGCGGAGAGTGTGCATACTTACTTGTTTTTTAATATTTGTTTTTTGCAGGGCTTCGTTAATTACATATTGTATGCTTCGTTCGCCCATGGGTTCACTAGGGGTTTGTCCTTCAAATAAATATACTTTGGGTTTTACTTCTTTGAGATACATTTCAAATTTTTGTGCGAGTAGTTGAGATAAAACAACATAGCGTTGTTTTTTACCTTTACCGTTTTTGATATGAACGAGTTTGCGTTGTAAATCAACATCGGCTATTTTAAGCATACGCAGTTCGTTCATCCGCATACCACAGCCATAAGCAAAGGCAAGCAGGTATCGGTGCTTTAAGAGGCGTGGTGTTTTAAATAGTTCTTTACACTCTTCTTTTGATAAAACTACCGGCAGTTTTTGTTCTTTCTTAATGCTTGGCATTTGAATAGCTTTTTCTTCCATACCAAACAATCTAAACCAATGCCGTAAACCATACACCGCTTGTTTAAAATAACTGATGGATTGCTTTTCCTGGTGAATCATTCGATACAAATATCCGTTGATTTCATCTACACCTACTTGATGAGGCACACGGTTAAAGTGTAAGGCAATAGCTGCTATGCTACGACTGTAGTTCGTAATCAGGCTCTTGCTGTTTTGATCAATACTTACACGTTCTAAAAATTTTTGATAGGCCGATGAAAAGCCTATCACGTTTTGTTTGGCTTGTGATACAATGGTATTGTATCGCTTTTTTTGTAAACTCATAATATTTTTTATTTAAAGTGAGTTTGTTTATACGAGATATATGTGTATTTTTGTTTTGTTTGTGGCTACCGAAGGTTTAGTTCAACATCGGTTTGGCAAAAGTGGCGGTTAAGTGCTTCATTTTAAACTTTTTCGTAAATTTGAACATTCGTGCTTCGATTGAAGTGTAGTGCTAAAAATCGCCACCTTCGCCAAGCCGAAAACCGCCGTTACAAGCCATTTAGGAACACCCAGTATAACAATATGAAAACAGTAATATCAATATTAATTTTCCTTTCCTTTTCCATTTCGACCTTTTCCCAGACAACTTCTCAGGAATCTGAAAAAATTGCGACCTTTTGTAAGTTGTGGGGCTTTCTTAAGTATTATCATCCAACAGTTGCAAAAGGAAAAATTGATTGGGACAACGAATTTATGATCCGAATTAAAGTAGTGTCTTCATTAGAATCAAAACAAGAACTAAATAATTATTATTCGGAATGGATTAGTAGTTTAGGCAAGGTAAAAAAATGCAAAAAATGTAAAGACGAAATTCCTGACAGTCTTAGTTTTAATCTTGATTTAGCTTGGTTAAGCGATTCCATTGCATTTACCAAAACCTTGATAAATCAACTCGAATTCATTCAAAATAACAGAAACCAAGGCAAAAACTACTATGTCCAACAATCCAGATTTGTTGGAAACACAAAATATGACAATGAAAAATCTTATAAAGATTCTGTTTTTCCATCAATAGAATTACGTTTATTGGGACTTTCCCGGTATTGGAATATTATCGAATATTTCTTCCCTTATAAATATCGAATCGGTCAAGACTGGAATAAAGTTCTTGTTGAAATGGTTCCCAAATTCAAGGATTCAAGAGACACCATTTCTTATCATCTTGCAATGCTCGAATTAACAGCGAAAATTAATGACAGCCACGCTGGTTTTGTGACAAAATATACAAATCAATACTTTGGTTTAAAATGGGCTCCCTTTCGTTTTAAAATCATTGATAACAAGGCAATTGTTACAGGTTTTTATAACGATTCACTGTGCAAAATAAATGACATTCAAATTGGCGATGTGTTTTTAGAAGTAGGTAACTTGACGATTAAAGATATTACCAAGGAAAAGTCAAAATATATCGGAGCATCGAATGAAGTCACTAAACTTCGTAATATGATTTATGCTATTTTTAATGGTCAAACAGATTCTGTCAATACCACTTTTGAAAGAAATGGAGTTGTTGAAGAAAAAACTATTTACAGGTACTACTTCAATGAATTCAACTACAAATGGACAAATGCCAATTTACCAGACACCTGCAAAATTTTAGATGGGAATATCGGATATATAAACTTAGGCCTCCTGCAACCACAACAAACAGACAGCTACTTGAATAAACTTAAGGATACAAAGGCGATAATTTTTGACGTAAGAAATTATCCAAACGGAACAATGTATAGCATTGCCAATTTCTTGAATGCCGACAATAAACCTTTTGCCAAATTCACAAATCCTGACCTTTCATACCCTGGAATTTTTCATTACACTGCTCCATATTCTTGCGGTAAAAAGAATAGTTCTCCCTACACTGGGAAAGTAATTTTACTTTTCAACGAGACTTCACAGAGTCACGCTGAATTCACTCTAATGGCGTTACAAACAGCACCAAATGTTATAAGTATTGGCAGTCAGACAGCTGGTGCAGATGGTAATGTGTCTTTGATCACATTTCCCGGAAATTATAAATCATATATGACTGGTATTGGAGTATACTATCCAGACGGCAGGGAAACTCAAAGAATTGGAATTGTTCCTGACATAGAAGTTAAACCGACAATTGATGGGTTGAAATTAAAGAAAGACGAAGTTTTAGAAAAAGCAATTGAAGTAATCAATGGAAATTAAAACGGCTTATAACAGCACCTACCCAAAAGTGGCGGGAAAGTGCGGATACGAACATTTGCATTCCAAACAAACATTGGTGTGTGTAGACAGTTTAGTGTTCCAAATCGCCACCTTCGGGTAGCTGCAAACCGTTATAGGCTATGGTCAAAAAACTATACTTAATAATCAAGATAAAAAAAGAAAAAGAACAATAAGAATTAATTATAATCGTTATAACAGAAATTTTAAAACTATATTATCATGAAAGAATTAACAAACAACAAAGAAATCGTAATTAACATTAATTGTTGCTCAACTTCAAAAGAACAAAATGGGCATGAGACAAATAATGAGGAATTATTTGAAAATCTTCTTGATTTAATAATCGAAGAAATCTATTCAAACAAAGTTTTTCCAAAAACTTTTACTGAAAATGAATTAAAAGAAATAGCTATTAGCTTGTTTGCCGAAAACTTATCTTATGACGAAACTAAAAGTTTATTGGAAAGTTTTTACTCTATTAAAAGTGAGCAATTAGGGTACTTTTTAACTATAGTAAGAGAGCAAGCTATAGAAATATTCAAAGACAGCCCTTTTGATTTATCTGAATATATAGCAATGTTAAAAAACATTGAAAAAGCGACAGATACTATTATTGAACAATGTCAACGTAAATATGGAAAAGCATTTCAAGTAGCCGCTTTATTAGGTCTTGACGGTGTCCAAGATATTGTTGATGATGCATTTGAAGGAAATATTATTCCTAAGGCAGCTAAGGCAGATTGTGGTTCTGAAAATTATCCATATCTATTCTCTATGGGTATTGGTATTCCATATTCAGCATGGAGTGTTTCAACAAGAAAAAGATTAGGTTCGAAAGATGGTTGTAATTTTCACCATTATGCGTTTAAGCACAATATTTCACGAATAATGCCTATTTCAGTTATGGCTATAGTAGTAATAGCATCTCATGGTTTAGGAGGTAAATTATACGGACAGTCCAGGGCATTATATTATAGGATAGCTATTTGTATGATTTTTTTATTCACCCCAATACACATAGTTAATTTAGTTAAAACTAAAAAATAATAAGTCTTTTTATTAAAGAGGATGGTGTCCGACTTTTCGGACACCATCCTCTAAACTTTATACATAAAAACATGAAAACGAAACTGATTTTTATAATAGGATTGTTAACAATGTTTAACAGCCTTTACGCACAAGAAGACGTTCAACGAAATTATGAAGTAGGAGGTTTGTTTTTTAACTTCTCTGGGATGTCAGTACCATCTGACCCATTAGGTTCTGGTTCTATTAACAAAATGTTTTTTGCCAATGGTCTTTTTGTAAAGAGACATTTAAAAGATTTTTCGTTGCGTTTTGCTTATGAAAATTATAGTGGTAAGATTTCTGTAAATGGAAAACAAGAATATGAAAAAGATACTTTAAATACTCTTGGTATTTATGGGAAAAACTTCTTTTCAGTTGGCATTGAAAAATCCTTTGTCAATAAAAAGATTTTTCAAGTTTTTGGCGGTGGAGACTTAAATTTATACACAGGTAAATATCAAGGTCTATCAACTTCTTTAAGTGACAATACTTCTTTCAGTACTATGAAAAATGAACAAGGTTTTGGTATAAATTTATTCTTAGGCATGCGAGTAACATTTATAAACAGAATTAGACTTACATTTGAATGTAGTGCAAACGGTATTATTAGTAAAGAAAATGAAAACACAAGTTTTTCAAAACCTAATCACGTTAACACACAATCGCAAGCAACCAATTTCTCATTTAATAGGCATTATACTAAGTTAGGTCTTAGTTTCTTATTTTAATCTATACACAAGACCACAGCCTATAACCTGTGGTTCAGAGAAATGGCAAACTAAATGCTTCGTTTTGAAGATTACTGTAAAAAAGAAATTTACGCTTCGTGCTTAAATTCACCTTAAAAATTGCCACTTCTCTGAGCCACCAGCCGTCAAACTGTCTAAAAACCTCTTCTTTATTAACTCATTGATTGTTAATAACTT